>DASWDH010000517.1:0-3489 GCA_036395495.1 Polyangiaceae bacterium | reverse complement strand
TCCGGAAAGCGCGGATGAAGTTGGACGCATGGCTCTCCTCGGCAAACGAATGGGCCGACGCCGTGCTGGCGCTCGATGCAGCTGCGATAACGGCCAGCCCCCGTGCATCTCCAGCCGAGCGGCGAAGTCGGGCGCGATGGCACCGGGCGCTCCGCGACCCAGATGTCGGCGGACATGCGCGCGTCGGTCGTGTCGGCTTCGCCCCAGCAGACGCGTCGCTCGGTCAGATCGGCGCACGATGCAGTTCGATCGTCGGTGGGCGCGGGCCACGCCATTGCGCCGCCGACCCGCGTCACTCGATCCGGCGAACATCCGGCCCAAGAGCAGAGCAACACGACGAGGGCCACTTGGCTCGGTGCGTCACGCATGCCGCCCGCGCTTGCGCCGCGAGTGCAAGACGAGCACGGCGGCGAAATAGAGAAGCGCAGGGGGCGAAGGCCCGCCGCTGCTCGGGCCGGCGGCCAAACTGCAGCCGTAAAAGAAGGGAGGCTTCACGGTGGTGGCGCACACTTCGTGCTGTGCGCTTTGCGAGATCTGACCGCGCGCGTCGCGCGCGAGCGCCGCGAAGCAAACGCGACCCGTCGCGACGTCGATCGATCGATGAACCGGCACCCTCTCGCCGCGCCCTGGGAATCTTCGAACCAAGACGGGCAGGGGGGGTTCGCCCATCCGAAGGGTCGGCCCGGCGGTTTGAAAGACCACCAGCGTGAGCATGGGGTTGCCTCCGTCGTCCGTTGCTTCCTCGAACGACAGATCGAAACGGAATCGATCGTCCTCAGCATCCGAGCATTCGTCGGTCGGACGCTCGACGTCCCAATCGAGCGAGCGTACACCCCCAAATGTCGGGGCTGCGGAATCGGCGGTGGTCCCCGCCGTGAACGCCACATCGGCGCCGGTGCCAAGCGTGGCGGTCGAGAGCCCCCGCAGCGCGGGCCAATGGATCTTGTACGGGTCGAGCGCAACGAGTGGGGCTGCCGGTTGGATCGTCAACAAGCCTTCGTTCACGTCGAACGTCGCGGTGGCGGTCTCCTCGCCCACCCCTACGTGCTCGAACGTCACGGCTTCGTTCAGGTACTCGGCCGATGGCGCATACCGCGCGGACAGTCCGGCATTGATCGGAACGTCGGTGGCGCCGTTGGGCGGCGTGGTCTCCAGCAGATCCGGGCGGCCGCACGGCGCGGCGCGCGCGAAGTGCGCCGAAAACAACGCCAGAGCGCCGGCCCGCGCGGCCATCGTACCGCGCACGCGTCGACGGTTCAGGGGGCGCACGTCACCTCGCCGCAGCGGCCGAGAAGCTCGGTGTGGTTGCCGTCCTTATCGAGATCGTGCTCGTCGACGCAGCAGTAGCCCTTCTCGATGCAGCACTGCTCGAGCTCGGCCGAATATCTATATTGGTGCGCCGTTGCGGCGCATTCCGGAGGCGGCGCCTGCTCTCGACAGGGGCCGAAGCCTTTGCCATCGGACGCGCAGGTCTGAACACCCCAGTAGAGGCAATACGAATGAAAGCAGACACGCTGGCTCCCCGGCAAGCACACTTCGCAGCGCGAAGGACAGGCGCTCCACCGACCTGCGACGCAATAGCGAAACCCACCGCCAGGGCAAGGCGTCGGTGCGAGCGAGTCGTCGATCGTGCCGTTGCAGTCGTCGTCCATGCCGTTGCAGATTTCGGCCCTGGGTTGGCACTCGGTCGTGGCCTCCGAAGCGGCCTCACTTGGCTCGACCGACCCTTCGGCGAGCGGCGTCCGGATCGCAGCGGCGTCTCCTTCCGGTTGTTCGAAGCCGTCGGCATCGAGCCCGGTGCGCCCGCACCCCATCAACGCACAACCGACCCACATCGCCACCACCGCGAGATATCGACCAAGGCGAATCGTCGACTGGCACACGCTTAGCATGACTGGGTCAGATCTTGGCGATGACAGATCACGATCAGCAATTGCCGCGTTTCGCCACGCAAATGACGGCGAGGCCGTCGGTAGGGCGCATCAGACCGGAATGGCCGCCAGGCCTCGCCTCCTCGGCTTCGCCGACAGCCAGTTCCGCCTGTCCGGTCAGTACTTGAGTGGGCCTATGGCTACTCCGATGAAACGATCTGGTAGCGAGGATCTGACGCAGTAATGTTTGCACGTCTATGCTCCCATCGAGGGTTGAGAAGCTTGTACTGGCGCGCTGCATGTTTCGTGCTCTTGGCGGTGGACCTCGTTTCGCCGCGCCTGGTTTTCGGTCAAGCGCCGGAAGCCCCCGAAGTTTCCTCTGACAAGAGCCCCGGCACACCTGCACCGACTTCACCCCCGCCTTCTAGTTTGCCTCCGCCGTCAACCGGAAGCTACACGAGTCCGTCAACGCAGGATTACGGTTTTACCCCGCCGCAGCCCTACGGGACGGCACCCCCCGGCTCCGACGCGCCGCCCGGAGCCGCGTTCCGACTGCGAGATCCGCGCTACGGCGACGCGCACGTCGATCGGGTCGTGCTCGTCCCGACGGGCGAAACGCATCCGGAAGGCACCCTCTATTTCTCTAGTTACGAAATCGTGCTGCTGCAGGCGGGTTACGCGGTGAGCGACCGAACGCAGATCACGCTGACGAGCATGCCGCCCTTGGCCAGAGAAACGGTTGTTCCTTTCGATTTGACGCTGAAGACGGTGCTCGCGCGAGCACCCGAGTTTCGCGTGGCAGCTCTCGCTTCGCTCAGCGGGATCGCCGGGATCGAGCCGGGGACGGTGGTGCTCGGCCGCGCCGGCGGCGTCGTTCAACTTTGCTTCGAGCGCACCTGTCGCTCGAGCGCTTCGGTGGGCAGCACGCTCGTCTTGGCCGGCCCGGCACTCTTTGCCCTCAACGGCGCCGGGCTCATCGTGAGCGCAACCGAGCACGTCTCGGTGTTGCTCGAGGTCGACGCGGCGATTCCGATCGGCAGCGCGCTCAACCGATACAGCGGCCTAGCCATCGCGCCGGGTGTTCGCTTTTCGGGTGAGCACCTCGGGCTCGATTTCGCTTTCGCCCACGCTCTCGACGTCCTCGAGGGGCCGGGTATCCCATTCCTCGCCGCCACGTACCGAACTGGCGGCAAGTGAGACCGCACCCGCCGCCGGCCTTTAGCAGCCTTTGGATTGCGTCGCGAATGCGACGGTAGCGGCTCAGGCGCTTCGTTGATTTCGCGTGCCTGCTTGCGTCAGTGCGACGCCTCTTCCAACAGTCGCTTGTAAATACGGAGCGTGAGCTCGTCGAAAGCGACGAGGACGGCGGTCGCCACCTGCGTCGGTGTCGCGCGGAGCGCGCGGATCGCGACTTCGGCCGCCGCTTCGGGCGGGTATCCATAGATGCCGGTCGATATAGCGGGGAATGCGATGCTGCGCGCTCCGATCTCGTCCGCGAGCTCGAGCGAGCGGCGGTAGCACGCGGCGAGGAGGTCGGGTTCGCCGTGTCGGCCGTCGCGATATCGGGGACCCACCGCGTGAATGATGTAGCGAGCGGTCAGGCGAAAGCCGGGGGTGA
>DASWDH010000516.1:0-9895 GCA_036395495.1 Polyangiaceae bacterium | reverse complement strand
CGCGGCACGCATTACGCGGTCGTCGCTCAGGACCCTGAGGACGCGAGGCGTGGTGGCTAGCTGCTTTCCCCGCTCAACCAGACGGCTTTTCCAACCCATTGGAGACTCCCAACTCACAGCGTCCGCGCGAACGACTTTGGTTTGGCGACGTACCGCAGACCGCAAGAGCAATCCCGGTGCCAAGTGACGCGGCTGGAAGCTACGTGGGTTTACCCAACGTTGTCAATCGTTTCATGGGCAAGGCGCTTCGCACCGCCCGCGTCTTCGCCGAACTGTGTCGAAATTCCGACACTTTAACGCAACGAGTCAAAACGCGTCCACCCTCCAGCCGTGTCCTGCGAAGCTTCTCGTCGTCCGAGGGTACCTTCTGCGTGGTAGCATGGTGCGTTATTGTGAACTCGGCGCGGCCTTCGGCCCGCCCGCGAGTTCGTGTTGATCGGCGTGCACATGGGACTTCAAACCGGCCAAGTTATCGAGGGCAAATACCGGATCATCCGACTGCTCGGCGAAGGGGGAATGGGAGCGGTCTACGAGGGTGAAAATCTTCGGATCCATCGCCGAGTCGCGATCAAAGTGCTCCACGCGGGCATCGCGGAGAACATCGACGCCGTGCAGCGATTCGAGCGAGAGGCGCAAGCCGCGGGTCGGATCGGTTCCGATCACATCGTCGAGGTGATCGACCTCGGAAATCTTCCCGAGGGCGATCGCTTCATGGTCATGGAGTACCTCGACGGCGAGAGCCTCAGCCAGCGCATTCACGGGCGCGGCCGCCTCTCGCCCTGGGAAGCGGCGCCGCTCATGGTGCAGATGCTCGAAGGGCTCGGCGCCGCCCACGGGGCAGGAATCATTCACCGAGATCTCAAGCCGGACAACGTCTACTTGCTCCGTTCGAAGGCCGGGCGGGACGATTTCGTCAAGATTCTGGATTTCGGCATCTCGAAATTCAGCAAACTGAACAAAGATAGCGGCATGAGCATGACCCGCACCGGCGCGGTGATGGGCACGCCCTACTACATGTCTCCCGAGCAGGCCAAGGGCTCGAAGGAGATGGATCATCGATCCGATCTCTATTCTGCGGGGGTCATCCTCTACGAGGCCACCACCGGCCAAGTGCCTTTCAACGCCGAGACGTTCAACGAGCTCATTTTCAAAATCGTGCTCGACACACCGGCCGCTCCTCAGCAACTGGTGCCCGGGTTCGACCCCAGCTTCGCGTCGATCATTCAGAAGAGCATCGCGCGCGAACAGAACGACCGATTTCAATCGTCGCAGGAGTTCGCCGAAGCTCTCCAGGGTTGGCTCGCGTCAGGGCAAGGCGTCGCGGTGCCTGCGCCCGCTCCTACGCCAGGACCGCGCGCGCCAGCCCCCTCGGCCCCGATGATGGGCGCGCCGGTCTTGGGGCAGCAAACGCCGGCCCCCTGGGCCAACACGGGAGTTCCGGCGATGGGCCAGACGCAACCGCATCCGCCGAAAACGAGCAGTGTCGTTCCGGCGATCGCGGGTGGCGCGTTCGTGATCGTGCTCGGCCTCGGTGCGTTCGTCGGTTTCAAGGTGCTGCGTCCGGCACCGGCCGCCGAAGTTGCACCGGCTGCCCTCGTCCCCCCGGCGCCAGCTCCCCCGCCGCCGGCTGCACCCACCGCTCCCGAAATAGCGCCGAAGCCCCCGGAACCTCCGGCCGCGGAACCCGCGTCGGCGCTAGCGGCGGCCAGCGCCGCCCCAATCGCCGCCAAGAAAGGCGCACCGCCGCCACCGGCCCCTGCTCCCAAACGAACGACCGAAAAACCGACGCCCGTCGCGGCCACCGCGGCGCCACCGGCCGCTGCACCTTCACCTGCGCCCCCGCCGCCGGCCGCCCCTCAGCCCACCTCCACCGGCCGTAAGATCCGCACCGAGCTCTGACAGCCGAGGCGTGTTCGCGCGCTCCTGCCGAGGTTACGTAGCCCGTTGGAGATTCACCGGTCGGGGGCCGAGGCAAGAAGGCGAGCGCGTACCTTTCCGAGAATGGCGACATCTGCCGGAGGAAATTGCGCGTCGTCGAGCTGGTCGACGGCTGCCCAGCGAAAATCGGCGGCGTCGAGCGCCTGCGGCTCGGGCGAGCCGGGTTGCCGTTGCACGGCGTAGAAGATGAGCAAAACGGAGCGCTCGGGGTACGGGTGGAAGGTGACCTCCAGAACGTCGCCAGCCGTCGCCTCGATGCCGAGCTCTTCCCGCAGCTCACGAGCGAGGGCGTCGCGCGGGTCTTCTCCAGGATTGACTTTGCCCCCCGGGAATTCCCAGGATCCGGCCAAATGGGTACCCACTTTGCGCTGGGTCAGGAGAACCCGCCCCCTCTCGATCAAAACCGCCGCAGAAACGAGGAGCGTGTGCACGGCGGAACTATGACCCATCGGACTTGAACGCACAGCGCGGCGAGCTTTGACGGGGTGGGCAAGGAGCGCTATTCGCACGGGGATGGCAATCACCTACCTGCAAGCGGGCGTCGACAGCGAAGCGGGCGATCGCCTCGTAGAGCGAATCGCCCCGCTTGCGCGTGCCACGCGCATCGCGGAGGTCGTGTCCGACGTGGGCGGCTTCGCCGGGCTCTGCCGGGTACCCGACGGGCTCGCCGAACCGGTTCTGGTCGCGGGCACCGATGGAGTGGGCACCAAGCTCAAGGTTGCGTTCGAGACGGGCGTGCATGACACGGTAGGGATCGATCTTGTGGCGATGTGCGTCAATGACGTGATCACGACCGGCGCTCGGCCCCTGTTTTTTCTCGACTACTTCGCGACCAGCAAACTCGATGTCGCGGTTGCGGAGAACGTCATCCGCGGCATCGCCGACGGATGCCGCCAGGCAGGTTGCGCGCTGCTCGGAGGCGAGACGGCGGAGCTGCCCGGCATGTACGCCGATGGCGAATACGACTTGGCGGGGTTTGCGGTCGGAGTGGTGAACCGCTCGGAGATCCTCGATGGATCGAAGGCGCAAGCGGGGGATGCCATCCTTGCACTTCCATCCTCGGGCCTTCACTCCAACGGATTCTCCCTCGCCAGGCGGGTGTTCGAGAAAATGAAGCTCGGCCTGGCCGATCGAATTCCCGAGCTCGGTCGCACCGTCGGCGAGGCGCTTCTCACGCCAACGCGGATCTATGCGCGCGCCGTTCGCGCGCTGCTCGAGGCAGGTCTGCCCGTGCGGGCGTTCTGCCACGTGACCGGTGGCGGCATTCCCGGCAATCTTCCGCGCGTTCTGCCGGAAGGTCTCGGAGCACGAATCCAGCTGCAGAGCTACACGCGCGACCCCATCTTCGACGTGCTCGCCCGCGGCGGCCCGGTGGCCGAAGACGAGATGCGTCGGGTGTTCAACATCGGGGTGGGATTGCTCGTCGTGATCGAGAACGGCGCGGCCGAGCGCGCCGTCGCCGAGCTCGCCCGCCGCGGCGAGAAGGCCTGGCAGCTCGGACAAGTGGTGGCCGTTCCGCGCGACACGCTTTTCGAGGAGCGCGTTTCTTTCTGAGTGGGCGCATGGCAAAGCTCAAGATCGGTGTACTGGTGTCCGGCAGCGGGACGAATCTGCAGGCCATTCTCGATGCCATCCAGGCGGGGACTCTCGAGGCCGACGTTCGCATCGTGATCTCGAATCGGCCGGGCGCTCAGGCACTCGAGCGCGCGCGAGACGCCGGCGTTCCGACGAGCGTCATCTCTCATCGCGAGTTTCCCGAGCGCATGGTCTTCGACCGCCACCTCGTCAGCGCGCTTCGTGAGGCCGACGTCGGCTTGGTCGTGCTGGCCGGATTCATGCGGGTTCTCACCTCCGTCTTTCTCGACGCTTTTCCGTGGCGCGTGATCAACATTCACCCCGCGCTGCTTCCCGCTTTCCCCGGCGTGCATGCGGCACGTCAGGCGCTCGCGTACGGTGTCAAAATGGCCGGATGCACGGTCCACTACGCCGACGCCGGCACTGACACCGGTCCGGTGATTGCGCAGGCGGCGATCCCGGTCATGGATGCCGACAACGAAGAGACCCTTGCCGCGCGCATTCTCGAACAGGAACATCGCTTGCTCGTCGCGGTGCTCTCTGCGATTGCGCAGGGCCGCGTCGAAATCGTGCACGGCGAGGGTGGTGCTCGCCCTCGGGTTCGAGCCGATGACCTGACGGCGCGCCTCTTCGCGGGGGAAGGCGTTTGATCGACAAGCACTACGATGTCGTGGTGCTCGGGCGATCGCTGGGCGCGCTGGTTGCCGCCGCGGTGCTTTCGCGGCGCGACTTTCGCGTGCTCGTCCTCGGCCACGGGGCAAGGCCGCCGTCGTACCGATGGGGGCGCCACGTTTTTCGACGCGCCGCTTTCACGATGCTGTTCGCATCATCACCGCCGTGGAAGCGGGTGCTCGCCGAGCTCGCTCAAAGCCAGACATTCCGGAGGCGCGCCGTCCCGCTCGATCCGATGGTCCAGGTGTTTCTGCGCGACCGGCGCATCGAGTTTCCCCCCGACGTCAAGCTCTTCGAGCGCGAGATCGAGCGTGAGTTCCCGGAAGTCCGCCGCGTCATCGACGAGCTGTATGTCGAGCTCGCGCGTGTCAACGCCGCCGTCGACGCAGCCTTCGAGCGCGACGCGGTCTGGCCGCCCGGAACGTTTTGGGAGCGACGGGAAACGGGCCGCCTCGTTGCGAGCTTGCCCTTCGCACGTGCCGAGACCACGTTCGACCTGCTCGGCGATCTGCCGGGTGCACATCCCTACCGCGCACTCACCGCGCAGCTCATCCGATTCGCCTCCCACCTCGCCGACCCCCCCCCGCCCCTTGCGCAGGCGCGCCTTCACGGATCGTGGTCGCGAGGGGTACACGCGCTCCCGCGCGGCGAAGACGAGCTGTCCGAGTTTCTCCTCGAGCGCATCGAGGCGCACGGCGGTACGTGCCGTTTGTCCGAGCGCGCGAGCCGTATCTATGTCGGCCGCGGGGGCGTTTCCGGCGTGCTCATCGACGGCGAGGCTTCCCCCACCGGAGCCGATTTCGTCGTCTCCGATGGGAACGGTGAACGGCTCGCCGAGCTGTCGCAGGGCGAAGGAATTCTCAAGCGCGCCGAGCGCGAATGGCCGGCGGTGACGCCCGCGCAGACTCGTTTCGTCACGTCGATCCTGGTGCGGTCCGAAGGTCTGCCCGAGCCGGTCGGACGCGAGGTCGTGATCGTTCCCGCGAACGACCGCGACGTGGCGCTTCACCTGGTGAGGATGGATCCCGCCTGCGAGCTGGATGCTTCGGCGGACGCTCGCAGCGAAAGCCTGCTGGTCGCGGAAACGCTTGTCCCGGCGGCGCGAAATCGCGAGCCTCTCGACGGAATCGGCCGCGAGCGGGTGCTGCAAACCTTGCGCGGGGCATTCCCTTTCATCGACCGGCATCTGATCGCCGTCGATTCTCCCCATGATGGCCGCCCCCTCTGGCTGGCCGAAGGTGGGGCGACCGGCACGGCAATGAAGCACGTCGAACGTGTGCAGCTGCAGGGGGCGTCGGCGATCCCCGAGCCGATGGCCGTGCAATGGCGGGTCGAGGGTCACGTGCCGGTGCCACTCGCCGGTGAGCCAGTCCGAGGGCCGATCGGCCGCACCCTGCTGGTTGGGAGCAGCGTGTTACCGGCTCTCGGGCAGGAGGGGGAGCTCTTGTCGGCCTGGAGCGCGGTTCGGGTGATTACCAGCGCTGACGGCCAAAAAGAGCGGATTCGGCGCGCCATGTGGAACAAGGTCGATCTCGGGTAATTGCGCTGGGCAACGCCGCAATTACACTGGGGCCCGCCTCATGAGCATCCGCCCACTCACGCGACGATGGCTCATTGCCGCTTGCCTCACGATGGTGCACGGCATCGCGCACGCCGATCCGCCCGGTCCCGATGCGCCACTCGTGCATGTCATTGCCGTTCAGTCCGACGACGCGGACGATCAGGCCGACGCACTCACCGCCACGCTGCGCAGTCGCATCCGTGCGCTTCGCGGATTTTCGCTGGGCGAAGGTGATTTCTCTCTCGAGGTGCTGACGCTCGCCCTCAAATGCGGCGAAACTCCGGACGAAGCCTGTCAAGTCAAAATCGGCGATCAGATCCATAGCGATCGTTACCTCTGGGGCTCTCTCAAACGATCGAAGTCGAATCGGCAGGTCACCGCCGATTTGCACCTCTGGACTCGCGGGCGCCCGCCGACGCGCACGCAGCTCACCTACAGTGACAATCTGACGGCGCCGGGCGACGACGCGCTGAAGCGATTGGCCGACGATGCATTGGCCAAGCTATTGGGCCAGCAGGCGGCCGCGGCAACCGTTGGCGCTTCGCCTGGCGCCCCTCCGGCGCAGCGCTCCGGTATCGCCACGATACCGGTGGCCGGTCCGACGCAGTCGGCGGTCAACACCGCCGCGAGTTCGTCGGAACCGCCGAGCGAGCCGCGCAGCGAGGGACAAAGCACGGCCGGCTGGGCAGGAGTGGGGCTCGGGGGCGTGCTCATCGGCGCCGGACTCTACTCGGTCATCCGCGTACACGACATCGACACGAACGAACGTGTCGAGATCTATCGGCAAGGATTTCATGAGGGCGTCGATCCATGCGACCAGGCGCGAGCCGGAGTGAGCTCGAGTCTCAAAGGCGCGGCGACACCGACCGAGATGCAGGACTTCTGTAGCGAGGAAGCCACCTTCAAGACGCTTCAATACGTTTTCTTCGGTTTGGGTGGTATCTCGACGGCCGCGGGCATCTACCTGCTGGCCAGCAACAAGAGCGGCGCAGCAGCGGTGTCCAAGCCGCATTGGGAGCTGAGTCCAAGGGTGGGGCACTCGGGCGCTCGACTCGAGCTTCGCGTGCATTTCTGAAATGCCTGTCGACGGGAATGGCGCGTGCGCGTGATCGCCGGCACTCTTCGTGGACGCACGCTCCTCGCCCCCTCCGGCGCCGGCACCCGTCCCACCGCAGACCGCGTTCGCGAGGCGCTCTTCTCGATCCTCGGCGACATTGCGGGGGCGCGCGTTCTCGATCTCTACGCTGGAACGGGCGCGCTCGGTATCGAGGCGCTATCGCGCGGAGCCGCGCACGCGACTTTCGTCGAGCACGCCCGGCCCGCTCTGCGCATCCTGCGCCGCAACATTCAGAGCTTGGGGCTCGCGTCGACGACGACGGTTCTGCCGGCGCGCGCCGAGCGCGCCCTCTCCGCCAAGCCCTGGGGAACCTGCCTGTTCGACCTGATCTTCATCGACCCGCCTTACGAAGAAGTAAGGAGACCCGGCAGTGGATTCGCCAGGGTGGCTGCAGGGGACCTTGGTCCGTTGGCCGAATTGAGGGGGCGTGTCGTACTCGAGCACGGCTCATCCGACGCCCCTCCCGAGATTGTGGGCCTCGAGCGAGCAGATACGCGGACGTACGGAGATACGGCCCTTAGTTTTTACATCCGCTAGAATGCGTTTCTGTATACTGCCGCCCCCGGGCCTTTTCCGGGGGATCTTTCCGCCCTAGGCTGTGCCCTTCCCATCCGCGAAGCCGTCGGCGAAAGATCAAGCAGACCAACGAAGGTAACGCCACTATGTCCGAGTCGATCGCCCCTTCTAAGCCCCCCCAGAGTTCCAGCGGGGCCATTTACATCATCGCCGTCATCGCCCTGATCGCAGCGATCGGCGGCTTGGTTTTCTGGAAAGTGCGAGGGGCCAATGACGCAGCCGTGATGCCGCCTCCGCCGCCGGTGATGGCCAACCCCACGCCTCTACTCGAGCCTCCGCCGCCTCCTCCCATCGCCGAGGAGGATCTCGGCCGAGACGGCGGCGGCGTGAAAACCGCCGGCAATCTCAATCCTTGCACGGCCAAGTGCAGCGGAACCGGCAACAACGCCATGAACGCCGCCCTCTCGGCACGCGCCGGATCGGCGCGACCCTGTTACGAGCGTGCCCTCCGGGTCAACTCGGCTCTGCAGGGGAAGCTCATGGTCAATGTACGGATCGATTCGCAGGGGAATGTGTGCAGCGCATCCATCTCCGATGATGCGATGCACTCGCCAGAAGTGTCCAACTGCGTGATGGGGATGTTCCGATCGGCGAGGTTTCCGCCTCCGACCGGGGGATGCATCGACGCAAAGGTGCCGCTGTCGTTCGTGCCGCGGGAAGGGCGATGACCGCGGCGGTCCGTAAAGCGTGGCTCACCGGTGCGTGTTGCTTGATGGCCGGCGGATTTCTTTTTGCCGCGTGCGACGTCGAGGGCATCACGCCGAACTGCCCCGGTGAAGGCGGCGACTGCGTTACGCCACCCGGCGACTCGGCAGCGAGCGTCGTGACCGGCGGTTCGCAGGATTCGGGCAATCCGACCGACGACGGCGGTAGTGAATAGGGACTCGAGACGCGGGCGGCCATGAGCTCGATTCTGCTCACCGTCGCCTACGACGGTCGCCCGTTTTCGGGATGGGCCAAGCAGGAAGGCGCGCGCACCGTGTCGGGCGAGCTGCTCGGCGCGATACAGGCGATGGATCCCTCGGTGACCGAGCTACGCGGAGCGAGCCGAACTGACGCCGGCGTGCACGCGCGCGGACAACTCGCCGCGTTCGATCCGCATCGGGACATCGCCGTGAAGGGATGGGCGCTCGGGCTGTCAGCACATCTGCCGGCCGAGATCTCCATCCGACAAGCGGCGCGGGTCCCGGGCGGCAGCGACCCCCGCTCGCACACGGTGCGCAAGCATTACCGCTACCTGATTTTGCGCGACGCGCTTCGCGACCCATTCTGGGAAGGGCGCGCCCTTCGCTTCTCGCACCCGCTCGACATTCACGCGCTGCGCAAGGAAGCGGCGTCGATCATCGGTACCCACGATTTCGCAGCCTTTCGGTCGAGCTCGGACGAGCGTACCCACACGGTTCGAACGATGGAAGACGTGCGCATCGATCACCTCGCGGGTGACGCGCGCGTGCTGGCGGTGGACATCGTGGGCAATGCCTTCATGCACAATATGGTGCGCATCATCGTCGGCTCACTGCTCGATATCGCGCGTGGGCGTCTTCCGGCGGGGACCATGACGAAGGCTCTTGCCGGTGGGACGCGCGGCGAGCTCGGCATGACGGCGCCGGCGCATGGTTTGTACCTCGAGAGCATCGACCACGAGTTGGCCCTGGAGGACGCCTGGCCGTACCATCCTTGACATGAAGGTCCGTTTCGTACCGGTTCTCGCCCTGTTCGTCACCGTCACGTTTCCGGCTCTCGGGTCGGCCGAAGCGCAAATGGGAGCTCAGGTCGAGGCGCGCCGGCTCTCCGACGCCTTTGCTGCCGTCGCCGAGAAGGTGAGCCCGAGCGTCGTGCAGATCGAAGTTTCCGTGCGCGAGCAGACATCGCAAGTGGTTCGTTGGTACAAGAACCCTTCGAACGGTGAGGCCCCCGTCCAGCGCGGCATGGGCTCCGGCGTGATTTTCAATGCGGACGGCGCCATCCTCACCAACAACCATGTCGTCGAAGATGCCCTGTCCATCACCGTACGGCTGCGAGATGGGCGCATCCTGGCTGCCCGCCTGGTCGGACGTGACCCAGCCACCGATCTAGCGCTCATTCGCGTCGACGCGAAAAACCTCGTTCCGGCGCGGTTCGCCGATAGTGACGCGGTGCGGGTGGGTGAATGGGTCGTCGCGATCGGATCGCCGTTCGGTTTGGGCTACACGGTCACAACGGGCGTGGTCAGCGCCAAGGGCCGCGGTGGGGTGGGCGTGAACTCCGTCGAGGATTACCTGCAGACCGACGCTAGCATCAATCCCGGTAACTCGGGTGGGCCACTGGTCAACTTGGACGGCCAGGTGCTCGGCATCAACACGATGATCGTGGGACGCGGACAGGGAATCGGGTTCGCCGTGCCCTCGAACCTGGCGCGCCGCACCGCCGATCAGCTGGTGAAAACGGGGCGGGTGCAGCGCGCGTGGATTGGCGTC
>DASWDH010000515.1:0-6109 GCA_036395495.1 Polyangiaceae bacterium | reverse complement strand
GCGCTCCCCCAGCCCCAGCTTTATGAACAACCGCCTCCCCCCCCGCCACCGCCGCAGCGCGTGCGCCGCACGCAGTGGGGCGTGCAATTCCGCGTCGAGGGGGTGCCGATGGGGCGCGACGCTCCGTCCAACGCGAGAATGGGTGGCCTGGGCGGCAGCGTCAGGCCGCGGATCGGCCCTTATTTCGCGTTCGATGTCGGCCTCGATTTCCTGTGGGGACACGACTTCAACGGGGATGAGCGCAGTGAAACCGTGTTTTCAGTCAACCCCATGGTGTTCGTCAATCCGCGCCACCGAGTGCAGCTTTACCTGCTGGGGGGGTTCCTCGTTTCGTCGGCTCGGGTGAAGTACGGCTACGGCGGCGAAACGCGCTACCGTCACATCGGCGTGGACGGCGGGGCAGGGCTCGAGTTCCGTTTTTGGCGGCGGTTCGCGATCGATGCCGACGTCCTCGCCTTCGTACGAAGTCGAACCGACATCTCGCCTTACCCCGAATACGTCGATCCGGCGACCGGCCGCTACACCGACACCTCGGCGGGCGCCGTGCTTCGGCTCGGGCTCGTCCATTATTGGTAAGCGCGAAAGACAGAAGCTCACTGAATCAAGTCTTTGAGGGACTTCAAAGCGGACGCGCGGATCTTCTTCGAAGCTGGCTTGCCCTTGATGGTGATCGGCTGCTGCGTGAACGGGTTGATCCCGGGGCGATCTTTGGTCGGTTTCAAGGCGTTTCCGCGCGGATGCGCATTCAGCGCGGCGCGCGCGGGCGCCGGACAGCCTCGTCAACGGCAGCGCGACAGAGCTCGCGCGTCTTGGCTTTCATGACCCTTTCCTCTTCGCCGGTGCGGTGATCGTAGCCGACGAGGTGAAGCAGGCCGTGCGCCAAGAGCATACGAAGCTCGGACTCGATCGATCGGCGGCGGCGCGCGGCCTGACGCCGCGCCGTTTCGATGCTCACCACGATGTCACCCAGCATTTCGCAGGCCCCGGGCTGCCGAGCGCCTGACGATCCGCAGGGCTCCCCTTCGCGCATCGCGAATGCCAGAACGTCGGTCGGCCGATTGCGGCGTCGGAAGACGCGATTGAGCTCGTGGATTTCTCGGTCATCGGTGAGAGCCACCGAGAGCTCGGCCCGGGAAAGGTCGAGGCGGCGCAACATCCGCTGCGCCCAGCGGCGAACGACGGGCTTGGAAACCCCCGCAAAGGGTCCATTACGAACGGATACGAACGCCGGCAATGTCGCGCTCGTCACCCCAGCGGAATCTTCTTCCCGTCTTCGATGAATTTTTTGAGCCCGATGTCGGTGAGCGGATGGTAGGCGAGTTGCTCGATCACTTTGAACGGGATCGTGCAGATATCCGCGCCGAGCTGAGCCGCCTGAAGTACGTGCGTCGGACTGCGTATGCTCGCCACCAGCACCTCGGTGTTAAACCCGTAGTTCTGATAGATCGTGATGATCTGCTCGACGACCTGCATTCCTTCGTGCGAGGTGTCGTCGATGCGACCGATGAACGGCGAGATGAAGCTGGCTCCCGCTTTGGCCGCCAAAAGGGCCTGATTGGCCGAAAAGCACAGGGTGACGTTGGTGCGAATGCCCTCTTCGCGGAACGTCTTCACCGCCCGTAACCCATCGGCAATGAGAGGCACCTTGACCACCAGATTCTTGTGAATACGAGCGATCTCGCGCCCCTCCCGCAAGATCGCTTCGTAATCGGCCGACAGCACTTCGCCGGAGATGGGTCCATCGACGATTTCGCAGATCTCGGCGAGCGCCTTTTTCATGGGCTTGCCGCTTTTCGCGAGCAACGACGGGTTGGTCGTCACGCCGTCGAGCAAGCCCATCGCGGCAGCCTTCTTGATTTCTTCGATGTCGCCTGAATCGATGAAGAACTTCATCGGCCGTTCCTCCCGTCCTTATGCGGTCGCGTCTTCGCTCTCGTCCGTCGCACCGTCGACCGCGCCATGGCACTTCTTGAATTTCTTGCCGCTGCCGCAGGGACATAGATCATTGCGGCCGATCTTGGGGGCGGAGCGCGCGGCGGCCGGCGGCAGGGCCGGTTGCGGCGTGCGGCGGGCACGCGTACCTGCGACGGCGCCCTCTTCTTCTTCGCCATGACGCGCGGTGGCGGCCTCGAGCTGGGCGGCATGCTTCTGCATGTCTTGCTGCTCGATGGCGGCGATCTCCTCCTGCCGTCGCACCCTGAACTTGAGGAGGTTGGTGATGACGAGAGAGGAGACCTGCGCCATCATGTCGATGAACAGGTTGTAGCCTTCCTTCTTGTACTCTTGCTTGGGGTCTTTCTGACCGTATCCGCGCAGACCGATGCCGTCGCGCAGGTGGTCCATGTTGGTCAGATGCTCGACCCAAGCGCGGTCGATCTCTTCGAGGTACAGGTGCCGAAAGACGCGGCAGCAGAGCTCGATCCCAAGCTCTTTTTCCTTGTCGTCGACCACCTTGAACGCGCGCTCGTAGAGCTTACGCGCGAGGATTTCGGCATCCCCGATGGACTCGATGTCCTCTCCCGGCGAGATGCCGAAGTGCTCGGTGAATCCCTCGCGGATGCCGGCCCAGTCCCAGTCGTCGGGCGTGCGATTGTGAGGACAGGACTCCTCCACCATCGGCCCGATGATGCGGTCGACGACATCGAGCATCCGCTCGCGCTGCTCGGTCAACGCGAGGGGCACGATTTCGACCAGCTCGTCGTAGATCCCGACCCCGTCGTTCTCGCGGCCGTCGACCTCGATCTTGACGCCCCACCACTGGTAAACTTCTTGCTGAAGGTGAGAGAGCTCGACGAGCTTCACCTTCTCGAAGGCTTCGCGAGGGACGCCTCGCTGTGCGGCCTTGCCGTTTCCGTCGGTTGGTTGAGCATTGGCGCGAATCGGCGTCTCGGCGAACATGCCGAGCACCTCGGTCACGCGGGGAACCACCTCCTGGACGATGGAGGCGCGCGGCTCGAACCGCTTTACATCGCCCGTGGGCTTGCCGTCCTCGTCGACCTCTTCCGGAAGGTAGCGCCCTTCGAGCAGCTGCTGACGGAGCGAGTAGACGGTCTTGCGCTGTGCGCTCATCACGTCGTCGTATTCGAGCAAGTTCTTGCGAATGTCGAAGTTGCGCTCTTCGACCTTCTGCTGGGCGTTTTGAACGCTCTTGGTCACCCAGGGGTGCTCGATGGGCTCGTCGTCGGGCATGCCCATTCGATCCATCAGATTTTTGACCTTGTCGCCGGCGAAGATGCGCATCAGGTCGTCTTCCAACGACAGGTAGAACCGCGAGGAACCCGGGTCGCCTTGGCGGCCGGCGCGGCCGCGCAGCTGGTTGTCGATGCGGCGCGATTCGTGGCGCTCGGTGCCGAGAATGTGCAGCCCCCCGAGCTCGACGACCTCTTCGCGTTCGACGGCGCACTGCGCTTCGTGCTGCTCGACGAGCTTTTGAAACTCCTCCGGCTCCGCATCGGGCAGGCGGCTGTTGTCCAAAAATTCGATCTTCGCCATCATCTCCGCGTTGCCGCCGAGGATGATGTCGGTGCCGCGGCCGGCCATGTTGGTGGAGACGGTGATGGCCCCCTTGCGGCCGGCCTGCGCGATGACCTGCGCCTCTTTGGCGTGGTGCTTGGCGTTCAAGACGTTGTGGGGAATGCCCTTCTTCTGCAGGATGCGGGCGATGGCCCCCGATTTTTCGACGCTCGTCGTGCCGACCAACACGGGCTGGCCCCGCTCATGGTACTCGACCAGCTCTTTGATGACGGCAGAGAACTTCTCGCGCTCGGTTTTGTAGACGACGTCTTCGGCGTCGCTACGAACGATGGGCTTGTTGGTCGGAATGATGATCACGTCGAGCTTGTAGGTGCTGTGAAACTCGGCCGCCTCAGTGTCGGCCGTTCCGGTCATCCCCGCTAGCTTCTTGTAAAGCCGGAACAGGTTCTGGAAGGTGATGGTCGCCATGGTGCGACTCTCTTCCTGAACCGGCACATTCTCTTTCGCTTCGACGGCCTGATGCAGACCATCGGACCACCTGCGCCCGGGCAGCACGCGCCCGGTGAACTCGTCGATGATGAGGACCTTGCCGTCCGGCGACACCATGTAGTTGACGTCGCGCTTGTAGAGCGTGTGCGCGCGCAGGCACTGGTTCATGATGTGCAGCGTCTCGAGGTGGACGGGATCGTAGAGGTTGGAGATCCCGAGCAGCTTCTGCGCCGCCTCGACGCCCGCGTCGGTGAGCGTGACCGAGTGCGCCTTCTCGTCGACGACGTAGTGCTCGTCGAGCTTGAGCCGCGGAATGACCTCGTTGATGCTGCGATACTTCTCGCTCGAACGTTCGCCCTGGCCGCTGATGATGAGGGGTGTTCGAGCTTCGTCGATGAGAATCGAGTCGACCTCGTCCACGATCGCGTAGTTGAGCGGGCGCTGCGCGTACTCGAGCGCCGAGAATTTCATGTTGTCGCGCAGGTAGTCGAAGCCGAACTCGTTGTTCTGCCCGTAGGTGATGTCGGACCTGTACGACCGCTTTTTGTCGGCGTCCGTCTGCTGGTTGACGACGGTCCCCACCGTCATTCCGAGAAACTTGTAGATCTTGCCCATCCACTCCGCGTCGCGGGTGGCGAGGTAATCGTTGACCGTGACGACGTGGACGCCCTTGTTCTCGAGCGCGTTCAAGTAACAGGGCAAGGTGGCCACGAGCGTCTTGCCTTCGCCGGTTCGCATCTCGGCGATGCAGCCGTTGTGCAGCACCATGCCGCCGATGAGCTGCACGTCGTAGTGGCGCATGCGCAGGGCGCGCACGCTCGCTTCGCGGCAGACCGCGAACGCCTCGACGAGGAGGTCCTCCAGCGTGGCGCCGTTATCGAGTTTCTGCCGGAATTCCGCGGTCTTGGCGCGAAGCTCGGCGTCGGAGAGTGCTTTGATTTTCGGTTCGAGGGCGTTGATGGCATCGACCCGCGGCCGCATCTTGCGGATCGCGCGCTCGTGTGACGTCCCGAACACCTTCTTGATGGCCCAGGTCAGCATCGTTTACCTTGCGAGCCCACGACGGCAGGCTGACCGTGGGAACGTAGCTGCGACGGGCTCCCCGCGCAACGTTTGCCGGCCCTCCGGGCGAGCCGCGGCCATCGCGACGGCGGACCCGCTCCCCCGGTGTAGGCTCGTCGCTTCGGGTGTCACTCTTTGGGGCGGGATCGATTGGCGTAGGCCTGCTGCGCTTTTCGGATGAGCACCTCCGCGTGCCGCGGGCTTGCCAGCCCCTCGATCCGGACGCTCTTGTTCCGGAAGAGCACCGCGTTCAGGAAGACTCATGACTTGTCTCCGAGCGCCGCGGCTCGTTCGTCATCGGAGTGCTTGTGGCTGTGGATGATGAACATGATGAGCGTCGCCAGCACCGCACCCGCGAAGGGGCCCACCAGGTAGATCCATGCCTGGGAAACCTCGCCGGACAGGAGCGCCGGCGCCAGGGACCGAGCCGGGTTCATCGAGGCACCGCTCATCGGTCGAGCGAAGAGACTGCAGAGCGCGACGGTACCCCCCGCGGCCAGTGCCGCGTTGGGGCCCACGATCCGATGCCGGGTGGCCGTCCCCAGGATCACCGACACGAGCAGACAGGTGAGCAGCACCTCCATCGCGAGCGCACGCATCGCTCCGAAGCCCGGTAGCGTCGCGCCGAGATGGGCGACGTTGCCGAAAAGAGCGCGCATCAGCGCGCACGCGAGAACGGCACCGAGGAGCTGCGCGCTCCAGTAACCGGGCACCTTTCCCCATGGGAAGACGCCGCGAAGGGCGAATCCGAAGGTCACCGCGGGGTTGAAGTGCGCGCCCGACACATCGCCCATCGCATAGACCATGGCCATGATGACCAGCCCCGTCGAAAGCGAGCGGGCGACGGGCGTGACCTCCCCGCCGCTCACGGCGGCGATCACCGCGCCCCCCGCGTCGACGGTCACCAACAAGAAGGTGCCGAAGAGTTCCGTGAACAAGCGGCGCGCGTCTAGAGTGGGATTTTTTGCTTGAATGTCCGAAAGATCGCCACGCGCCATCGTTCCACCCCCAACCTAGGACAAGCCGAGCGGTCCGGTGGGCGGAACAGGACTTTGGTCGATGATCCGGAGTGCCGACCGGGGGA
>DASWDH010000514.1:0-6077 GCA_036395495.1 Polyangiaceae bacterium | reverse complement strand
ACGAAAAGCGACGCCTGCTCGATTTCGTACTCTCGAACTCGACCTGGGCCAACGGCAAGCTTTCGGTCACGTACCGGCAACCCTTTGATATCCTTGCCGAAGCTGCGGCACTTGCCCGGAATGATAATGCCGCCGAAGTGTCCTCCGACGGCATCTGTCCAGTTTGGCTCCGACTGCTGGACTCGAACCAGCGACCCGGCGGTTAACAGCCGCCTGCTCTACCGACTGAGCTACGCTGGAATAGCGGGCCCGAAAACCTACCCGTGGGCCGCGCGATGTCAAGGCCGGGCCGCGATTTGGCGAAGAATCGACCTCGACGTGCAGACGAGCCGACGGCTGACTAGTTTGGGGACCATGTCCCAAAGCACGGCGGTCCAGCGATGCGCGTGGGCCGGCAGCGATCCCCTCTACGTCCGGTATCACGACGAAGAATGGGGGATTCCTTCGCACGATGACCGCCATCTTTTCGAGATGCTCATTCTCGAGGGGGCGCAGGCGGGGCTTTCGTGGATCACCATTCTGCGCAAACGCGAAGGCTACCGCCGCGCGTTCGATCGCTTCGATGCTCGGAAGATCGCGCGGTACGACTCGTCGAAGGTGAAAAAGCTGCTCGCCAACGAAAGCATCGTGCGAAACCGGCTCAAAATCGCGGCGGCCACCGCCAATGCTCGCGCCTTTCTCGCCATCCAGAAAGACTTCGGATCGTTCGACCAGTTCGTTTGGAGCTTCGTCGGTGGGGAGCCCATCGTGAACCATCCGCGGACCCTCGCCGACATTCCCCCCCGAACCTCGCAATCGGACGCGCTCAGCCGAGAACTGAAGAAGCGAGGATTCCGATTCGTCGGCTCGACGATTTGCTACGCCTTCATGCAAGCGTGCGGCTTGGTGAACGATCACGTCGTCGATTGCCACCTCGCGCCGGCACGGCAGGAGTGCTAGGTGGCGGGTTGGGGCAGGCGTAAGTCGAAGGACGCTGACGGCCGCTTGGCACGCTTCCAGGACGCCACCATGCGGCGCAAGATCTCGAAACCGAAGAGAGCGCGCGGGACGAGCTGGCCGACGTCATCGACGAGGCCTTCGAAGGTGATGACGCGGACGTTCGGACAGGCCCGAACCAAGCGCTCGACGAGCTCGAGCTGCTCGTCGAAAAGCGAGCCGTAACGCATCTCCGAAGAGCGCCCCGGCGATACCGAAACGCGAATCTCGTAACACCTGTCGAGCGGAAGGCGATCCAGTCCGGCGAACAGCTCGGCGCCGCGCTTGCCGATGAGACATTGGTACGAGATCAGTCTCCTCGTGTCGATCGTCACGGCGACCGCCGCTTCGTGCGCGACGATGCGCAAGAATTCGTACGCGTGAAGGGGTCCGTCGAAGAGCGCCGCCCCTTCCGCGAGTCCCGGGAACTCGATGAGAAGTGGCACCATGAGTGCGGCGCGCATGACCTGCGTATGCCTGATCGCAGCCCGAAGCACCTCGTCCCTCGAGCCGCGCGTGAGCAGCCCAGGCACCGGTTTGCGCTGAATGGACGAGCGAGCCACATCCTCGTTGACCCAAGCGAAGGCGTAGCGATCGACGAGAGCGTTAGTGAGCTCGAGCAAGTCGCCACGCCGGTAGGTTTCGAATGCGCCTCGGTCGAGCGGCTCTCGCCGCAACGACCGGCTCGCAAAGCAGTGGCCGATCCGCTCGAAAATTTCGTCGTACGCCAGAAAGTCATCCGCGGGGTCCACCGGCCCGAGCTCCCGCGGCTGCCATGATACGAAGACGTGGCCAAGGTCGGCCGCGTAGCGTTTGAGCGCCGCTACGACATCCGTCGATACGATGTCGGCGCGCCTCGACTCCGTATCCGGAGTAGCGCCCCGCGACACGTGAAGTCCGACCCCAAGTTCGAGTCGCTCGGAAAGGACCGGAAAAACCAAAGCCATGTTCGTTATCTAACCCTGCCAGCCGACAACCTTCGCCACAACTACAAACCACCGATGTCAAACGCTCGAATCGATTTCGCAAAATAGCCTCGACACTTTGGAACGGTTCGTTCGTTTGTCCTGCCCGAGAGGAAGTTGACGGGCGCCGCCCCGAATGCGACAAGCGCCTGACGCCATGACCAACACGGGGTCGGTGGAGGGGAAATCGGCCGATCCTGCGGACAGCGCTGGCGAGGAAACGGCGAGGGGCGCGGGACGGGGCGGCCTCGCAGTCGCCGCAGCCAAGGTGTGGTTCATTTTGGTGGGTCTCCTGCAGCAAACGCTGCTGCCGCGATTCATCGGCATGGACGGCTACGGCGCGTTCTCGACGGTGCTCGCCATCGCCAACATTCCGAACAACGTCGTCACCACTTCCTCGATCCAAGGCGTGTCGCGCGCGGTCGCCGGAGCTCCCGGGCGAGAGGAAGAAGCGCAGCGGCGCGTTCTTTTGATTCACGCTGCGCTCGCTCCGTGCCTCGCCGCTGTTTTTGCGGTGTTTGCTCCTCTCGCGGCCGAGTTCGAGCACGCACCGCACATCTTGGTTCCCCTGCGCATCTTCGCCTGCGTGCTCTTCGTTTACAGCCTCTACACGCCGCTGATCGGGGCTCTGAACGGCAAGCGACGATTCGTCGCGCAGGCGAGTCTCGATATGACCTTTGCCACCCTGCGAACGATCGGACTGCTCGGCGCCGCTTACTGGCTCGGCCGCCGCATGGACGGGCCGACGGGAGCCGCGATCGGAGTGGCGGTCGCCGCGGCGGCGATCTTGCCGGTGGCCTGGGCCCTCTCGGGAAGCGGGCGCGCCGGCCCGGGTGGACCTTCGGTCGGGACTCACCTCGCCGCTCTCGGCCCCATTGCGCTCGGGCAGCTTTTCTTGAACCTCTTGATGCAAGCCGACATCTGGCTCTTGCGCCGCTTCGCGCATGAGTCGGGCGAGACAGCCGGCGTCGCGGGAGAAGCGTTGCGCACCGCCACCGACAGCTTGGTCGGTGCCTACCGCGCGGCGCAGCTTTTCGCTTTTCTGCCTTATCAGCTGCTGCTCTCGATCACTTTCATCCTTTTCCCGATGGTCGCCCGCGCCCATTCGCAGCACGACTCCGATGCCGTCGCCAGCTACGTTCGCACCGGCTTTCGACTGGCCCTGATCCTTGCCGGCCTCATGGTTTCCTGCACGTCCGGCCTGGCGCCCGACCTTTTGCGTTTTGCTTTTCCGAAGCAGGCGGCCGACCAAGCGGGCACCGCTCTTCGGATCCTCGCGCTCGGGCAAGGTGCCTTCACCCTGTTCGGCATCGAGACGACCATCTTGGTCAGCCTCTCGCGCGAGCGCTCGAGCGCGGTGCTGACGGCCGCCGCCAGTTTTCTCGTCGCATCCTTCTGCTGGTCGATCGTCCCGTCGGCGTCCTTCGACTCGGCGCTGCTCGTTCGCACCGCGTCGGCGACCTCGTTCGCGCTCCTCTTGGCCGTCGTCGTCGGCGCCATTTTCGTTCGCCGTGCAGCGGGAAGCTTCGCGTCGACGAAGACGCTGCTCCGGACGCTGCTCGCGATGGCAGCGGCGATTGCCGTCGGCACCCAGCTTCCCTGGCGGGGACGCCCCTTCGTTTTGATCGAAGTTCTGCTGGTCGTCGGAACCTACCTGGCGGTCGCCATTGCAACCGGTGAGCTCACGCGCGCCGACGCGAAGCTCGTGCGCACGACGCTAGGTCGGAAGAGGCGCCGAGGGGCGGACGCGTGACGCAGCCAACCTGGGGCTACACGATCCGGCAAGCAAGCGTCGACGACGCACGCGCCATCGCAAAGGTTCACGTCGAAAGCTGGCAGAGCAGCTACCGGCACATTCTTCCCGACGAGCTTCTCAGCGGGCTCAGCGTCGAGGGCCGAGCCCAGGGCTGGGCGCGCAGCCTCACCGAACCACGACACGTGACGTTCGTGGGAACCACGCGAGAAGGCCGGGTCGTGGGCTTCTGCGACGCGGGGCCGAACCGAAGCGAGCCCAAGACGTTCGAAGGTGAAATCTATGCTCTCTACTTGGTCGACGAAGCCAAACGACAGGGCGTCGGCCGGGCCCTGTTCCAAGCGGCCGCCACCTGGCTCACGCAGAATGAGCTGCCATCGCTCATCGTGTGGGTGCTTGCGGCCAACGTCGCAGCGCGCCACTTCTACGAGCGGCTCGGCGGTCGGCTGGTTGCCGAAAAGTCCATCTCCATTTCAGGAGCCCCCTATCGCGAGGTGGCTTATAGCTGGATCTAACGAGTGCCCGGTGTCACCTCGTCGGGACCGATCGCTCTGCGCATGAAGAGGTCCTCCAGGGTCTCGCCGCGGGAGACGACCTCGAGAACCCGTGCGCCTTGGGCAAGGGCCGCGGCGAGCACCCGGCCGACGTTCGCTTCACCTTCGACGGGGATGACGAGATGCTCGCCTACGCGGTGCGCAGCGAGACCGTCACCGCGCAGTTGTTCGGCCAACGCTTCGCTCGCATCGGACAACGTAACTTCGACGCGCCGCACGTCCGAGCGCAGAAGCTCGCGCACTTTGCCGCTCACCACCACCTCTCCCCTGCGCAAGATGACGACCCGATCGCAAAGCGTCTCGACATCGCTCAAGATGTGGGTCGAGAAGAAGATCGTCTTTCCCCGCTTCTTCTCTTCCAAGATGAGGTCGCGGACGTCCTTGCGACCCACCGGATCGAGCCCGCTCATCGGCTCGTCAAGCAACAGCAGGTCGGGATCGGCCACCAGGGCCGCCGAAAGCCCGGTCCGCTGCAGCATCCCTTTCGACAACCGCCGGACCTGCCGATCCGCCGCATAGGCGATGCGGGTGCGCTCGAGCGATTGGTCGACGCGCCGCCGGCATTCGCTTCCCGCGAGACCACTCAGCCGCGCCGCGAGGCTCACGAACTCGCGGGGCGTGAGGTAGGGATACACGTAAGGATTCTCCGGCAGAAAACCGACTCTTTGCATCGCCTGAGGAGACGGAACCCTCCGGCCGAAAACCGCCGCTCCGCCGGACGTCGGTCGAATCAGCCCGGTCAGCATCTTGATCGTCGTCGTCTTGCCGGCTCCGTTCGGGCCGAGAAAACCGAAGATCTCGCCCTGTTCTACCGAGAAGGAGATCCCTTTGACGGCGTGCACGCGCCGCATGAAAAAGCCCTGGCGGAAGACCTTCTCGAATCGATCGACTTCGATCGGATGGCTCATGCATCGCCGGAGGTTTCGGGCCCTTCGCTCGCGTACTCGTGCAGCTTGTATTGAATCTTGCGCGAGCTGATTCCGAGCACCGCAGCCGCTTTCGACGTCGAACCTCCACACATCTCGAGGGTTTTCAAAATCGCGTAGCGCTCGATCTCGTCGATGCTGGCCCCCGGAATCTGCGGCGTGCCGTGACCCTCGGTTTTCGGGGCGATGTTGGCGGGAAGATGGCGCCGTCCGATCTGCGGTTCGTCGCAGAGCACGACCGCCCGCTCCACCGCATTTTCCAACTCGCGCACGTTGCCCGGCCACCTGTACGCTCGAAGCAGGCCGAGAGCGTCCTCTTCGAAACCGTCGATCCGTTTGCCGTTCTCTTCCGCGTAGCGCGACAAGAAAAACATCGCGAGCGGCGCGATGTCCTCGGGCCGCTCGCGCAACGGGGGAATCTCCAGCGAGACCACGTTCAAACGATAGAACAGGTCCTCGCGAAAGCGCCCGTCGTCGATCAGCGCTCGCAAGTCGCGGTTGGTGGCGGCGATGATGCGCACGTCGACGTGAAGCGTTTCGTTACCGCCCACCCGCTCGAACGCGCGCTCCTGCAGAAAGCGCAAGAGCTTCACCTGGGTTGCCGCAGGGATCTCGCTCACCTCGTCGAGAAACAGCGTGCCCTGGTCGGCTTGCCTGAAACGTCCCTCGCGGCGACCGAGGGCGCCGGTGAACGCTCCTCTTTCATGTCCGAAAAGCTCGCTCTCCAGGAGGCCCTCGGCGAGCGCGGCGCAGTTGAGCCGGACCAGCGGGGCCTTCGCGCGGGGGCTCGCGCGGTGGATGGCCTCGGCGATGAGCTCCTTGCCCGTTCCGCTCTCGCCGATGATGAGCACGCTGGCGCGGCTCTTGGCGACTTGATCGACCAATTGGAGCAGCTTCTGCATCG
>DASWDH010000513.1:0-21202 GCA_036395495.1 Polyangiaceae bacterium | reverse complement strand
GTTCATCGTCCCGGGCCTCGTCATGCTGACGCTGCTCACCCAGAGCGTCACCAACGCGTCCTTCGGCATCTACTTCCCGCGCTTCACCGGCACGATCTACGAGATCCTGTCGGCGCCGATCTCCGCGACCGAGATCGTGCTCGGCTACGTCGGCGCGGCCGCCAGCAAGTCGATCATCCTCGGCCTGATCATTCTCGCGACCTCCGGCCTTTTCGTGCCGATCCGCATCGCGCACCCGTTCTGGATGATCGTCTTTCTCCTGCTCACCGCGCTGACCTTCAGCCTGCTCGGCTTCATCATCGGCATCTGGGCGGACGGCTTCGAGAAGCTGCAGGTCATCCCGCTGCTCGTCATCACGCCGCTGAGCTTTTTGGGCGGCAGCTTCTACTCGATCGACGTGCTGCCGCCGCTCTGGCAGAAGATCACGTTGTTCAATCCGGTCGTCTATTTGGTCAGCGGCTTTCGCTGGAGCTTCTTTGGGGTCTCCGACGTGAGTCCCGAGGTGAGCGTGGGCATGACGCTGGTCTTTCTCGTCTTCTGTCTGGCGATCGTCTGGTGGATGTTCAGGACGGGCTACCGGCTGAAAAGCTGAACTTGCAGCTACCGGGGGCGATGCGGTAATCGGATGCGGTGACGGCTTCGGAGACACATCGCGCGGTCAGCGCCGTATGGCGGATCGAGTCCGCCCGGCTCATCGCGGGGCTCGCCCGTGTCGTGCGGGATGTCGGTGTGGCCGAGGAGCTCGCGCAGGATGCGCTCGTCGCCGCGCTCGAGCAATGGCCGGCGTCCGGTATACCCGACAAGCCCGGGGCGTGGCTCATGGCCACCGCCAAGCATCGCGCGATCGACCGCTTGCGCCACGACCAGCTTCTCGAGCGCAAGCGCGAGGAGCTCTCCCACCTCGAAACGCAACGTGAGCAGACGGCTCCCGATCTCGAAGCGGCCGTCGACGACGACGTCGGTGACGATCTCCTGCGGCTCGTCTTCACCTCTTGTCACCCTGTTCTCTCTTCCGAAGCGCGCGTGGCCCTCACCCTCCGCCTGCTCGGAGGTCTGACGACCGAAGAGATAGCGCGCGCGTTCCTCGTCCCGGAGCCGACGATCGCACAGCGCATCGTGCGGGCGAAGCGCACGCTCGCCGAGGCCGGTGTTCCCTTCGAGGTTCCCCGCGGAGCCGAGCTCGGCGCTCGATTGTCCTCGGTGTTGGAGGTCATCTATCTCGTTTTCAACGAGGGCTACTCGGCGACCGCCGGTGACGACTGGATGCGACCTGGGCTTTGCGAGGACGCACTCCGACTCGGCCGCATTTTGGCCGAGCTGGTTCCGAAGGAGGCCGAAGTGCACGGGCTCGTGGCGCTCATGGAACTGCAAGCATCGCGCACCGGGGCGCGAACCGGCCCGTCGGGAGAGCCGATTCTGCTTCTCGAACAAAATCGGGCGCGCTGGGATCATCTGCTCATCCGTCGCGGACTCGCCGCGCTCCAGCGTGCCGAAGGGCTCGGCGGCGCGCGCGGTCCCTATGCGCTGCAAGCTGCCATCGCCGCCTGTCACGCACGAGCGCGCATGGCCGAGGAGACGGACTGGACGCGCATCGCCGGCCTCTACGAGCAGCTCACCCAGCTGACTCCGTCGCCGGTGATCGAGCTGAACCGCGCGGTCGCCGTTTCGATGGCCTACGGCCCAGCGGCCGGCCTCGCGCTGGTCGATACGCTGAACTCCGAGCGGTCACTCGCTGGTTATCACTTTCTACCGAGCGTGCGGGGCGATCTCTTGGCCAAGCTCGGGCGCCTGGAAGAGGCACGCGCCGAGTTCGAGCGCGCGGCGTCGCTCACCCGAAACGCGCGCGAGCGACGGCTGCTTCTCGAGCGAGCCGCCGCCTGCGCGCGTGGATAGCGCGATGGCTATTCTGCCGCATCGACGGATGCGCCAGCGTCGGCCGTGTTTCCCGTTTCGCTCGCGTCTTGCGTGCTTTCGGCGTCGCTGACTCCGCCGTCCGCGATCACCTCGAAGAGCTGAAGCTCGGCGAACTGGAATCGTATGTCACCGTTGTTGGCCGTTACGTTGAACCGATAGGCTGCGTAAGCGGTGGTGTTGACGAACGTGTACACGTTGGTGCGATTCCGATCGAGAAACATTTCGTTGACACGTCTGTCGAGCACCGCCCAATTGCTCAGGTCGTTCGTTCCTTCCAACTGCAGGTTAGTAGACTTCCCCGGAGGAAGGTGCCCAGAGTTAGAAATCAGTTACCCGTCTGGGGAGCAGCTCACACCAGCGCCGGAGTCTAATCGTCGTCTTCCTTCCACTTGCCGCGTCCGCGCGACTTTCCCGGCGATCCCTGTGTCGTCCATGGAAATGGAAGCAACGTTCGCGAGGACGACGCGGGCGTCGCTCCCGCCGGCGTCTTTCTGCGAGGGGCGTCTTCCCCTCGCCCAGAGCCCCGTTCGGCGGGAGAAGTGGTCGAGTCGAGGGAAGACGATGACTCGGTGTGCGGCTCCAGAAGGGCCGGATCCGAGCACCATCCCCAGAGCGCCACGAATAGTAAGACAGTCCCGCCGACCAGCGGAGGCGCCCATTCGGATGGAGTACGCCGCGAGACGGCTGCACCTATCCGCGCGATCGGTGCCGCGAAGAAGGCGGCACCAGTCCGACGGTGCGGCGCTGCAGCAACGAAGTCGGCGGCGGACGCGCGCACGGTCTTCGCCACGGCGACCGAGCGCGCTGGGGGACCGCCCACGATCTTCGTATCCGGCGCGGGCTCGGCTGCACCGGCGACCACCGTCGCATTCTTCGCACTCAACTGCGCGGCGGCGTAAGGCGGCTCCTTCCGGGCCCCTACGGCACGAAGGTCCAGCTGCATCGTGCGGGCGTCGGGATAACGCTGCTGCGGCAAAAAGGCGAGCGCTCGATCCACGACCCGGCACAATTCGGGCGATGACGAAGGGGCGACCGAAGCGAGCGGCGGGGCGAGCTTGGTAGCGGCCGCTACGAGCACTTCGAGATCGCCGGATCCTTGATGGATCGTGCGCCCGGCGATGAGCCGAAACATCGTCGCGCCCACCGCGAACAAATCGCATCGCCCGTCGATTTTGTCGATCTGCCCGAGAGCCTGCTCGGGCGCCATGTACGACGCCGTGCCGAGGGCCGTACCCACCTTGGTCTTGAAGTCGGAGGGGACCGAATCCATGAATCTTGCGATTCCGAAATCGAGTAATTTTACCTGGCCGCTATTGGTAATGAAGATATTGTCTGGTTTGAGATCGCGATGCACGATTCCGCGCGCATGGGCGGCGGAAAGAACATCGAGGATCTCATCCATCCACGCCAGAAGCTCGTCGGTCGTGACCCCCTTCTGGCGGTTGACACGAGTGATGAGCGATTCCCCTTCGAGAAGCTCCATGACGAGGAACGCCGAACCGTCCTCGGCAACGTCGTCGTCGAGGACCTTGACCGCACCTGCATGCCCGACCTTGTTGGCGGCATAGCCTTCGCGCAGAAACCGCTCTCGTACGTCCTTGCGCGCGCTCATCTCTGGATGCAGCAGCTTGACGGCAGCCCTCGCTCCGTTGCGGTGCCGCGCTTCGTAAACCGCGGCCATGCCCCCTGCACCAAGGAGCGGTCCAAGCGTCCACTTGCCCCGTAGACACTGTCCGGCTCTCTTCGCGGCCCCCGCCTCGATTGAGTCCATCACAAAAGCTTACTCCCCATCCGGTTCGGGAGCTGCCGCAACGGGACCGATGTTGCGCACCTGGACCATGTACGCGTGCGGCTGACAGAGAGCCCCGGTATGTGCGAAACGGGGAACGCGAATTAGCGCGAGCGGCCGCGGGTACGCCGCTCGACCTCCTCCTGATCGGCGGCGCTCAGCGTGGCCCATGGGATCGCTCGCAGACGATCGAAGCCGATTGGTTCGCCCGACTCGTCCGAAACGCCGTAGGTTCCCTCTTGCATTTTGCGGAGCGCGTGCTCGATCTGGAGCAGGAGCCGCCGCTCGTTTTCGGCCAGGTCAATCATCGTCGATTGCGACGTATCCCGCGCCGCCGCTTCCTCTGCTTCGGCGATCCGTTCCGTCGTGAATCGCCCGATGTCGAGGTGCTCTTGCCGCTCTTCGACGAGGCGCTTCCGTTTGTCGACGAGCATCCCATGGAGGAGCTCCGTTTGCTCTTCGGTGAGCTCCGAATCGGGATGCGCCCGGTGTGCTCGGTCCGACTGTTCGCTCGTCCCTGTTGCTCCGCTGGTGGCCATGCAATCTCTTCTAGCACCACGCTCACGCGGTGCCGAGCGCACCTTGGGCCGGGATGGCCCCTTAGCATTACTCCGTCAGATCCTCACTACCAGATCGTTGCACCGAAGTAGCCATCGCCCCACGAAACCGCAGGCGGGGCCGAAGGCCTCGCCGAGTAACTCAAACAGAGGCGAGGCCTCACGGCCATTCCGTTCTGAGGCACAACTCCGACGTTCTCGCCGTACGTTACGTGGCCGTCCCGCGAAAATTGCCGATCGCGATCTGCCGTAGCCAAGATCTGACGCAGTAAAGCTAGACGCTCAAGCGACCGCGTCGTGCCCCGAGCGACCACGCGCGAGAAACTCGTGATAGCCGTGGAATTCATGGAGCTGCGGGATGCTTCGTTCGTGTTTTTCAGAGCGTCCGCCGCGAACTTGCAGTACGCAAGCCGAAATAGCGCGTACGCGAAGAGCCGGCAGGCGGGCCGAAAGCCGCGCCGAGTAACACAAACGTGGAAGACCGTGCGATCATCGTGCTCGGGGTCGGCCCGCGCGAGCGTGTCATGGCTGCACGCCAGCACGTCGAGCGACGACACGGTCCAGCCTTGGCCACCGCGGCATTCGAACTCGGCGACGAGCGCATTTGGGCCCTACGCGTTCAGCGCGCGGAGGTGACCAAGGGCTCGGCGATCGAGCACGTTGCGACGCGGCTCGGTTACGACCTGCGCGATTGCGCGGCGATTGGCGATTGGTACAATGATGTGCCGATGTTCGAGCGTGTTAGCCGCTCCTTTGCGATGGGACACGCCCCGGAGCCCGTCCGGCGTGCAGCCACCGACGTGCTCCGAGCCACTGCCGAAACGGGTGGCGGCATCGCCGAAGCGCTTCGGCGATGGGACGGCTGAGGACGAACAGCACTCTCGTTCACCATGGCAAGCGCGTGGATTTTCTTCCGATCCGACACCGGACCAGCCGATGGCACCCCGATTGCACCAAACGGCGTCGCATTTCCAACTTGACACGCGGTGCTCGAGATCGTCGCCGCGTCCTGCCCGGGAGTCCACGACGTTGCGCCACTCCGCTCTTGCTTACGTTGCTTCTCTCCTCTCCCCTTTCTTGCTGGGCGGGTGCCTCAGCAACAGCTACGCCGTCGAGCGCGGGGAACTGATGCGGCTCGCGGCGCTCGAGCCCGAGGAGCGATGGCAATCCGTCCGCGCCGTGCAGCGGGTCGGCGGCGACGATTATCCGCCGGAGTACGAACCCTTCGCTCCGCCACCGCCGGAACCCGCCCCTCGTGTGTACGTCAGTACTGTGGTCGTGCATTCACACCATCACTATTACGGCGCCCCGCCACCCCCTCTCGCTCGTCCCGAGCGCGTGCCCGCTACCGCCGTAGCATCTTCGACTCCCGGTAGCGCGCCGACGACCCCCGCGCGAGTGACCAGCTCGCCACCCAAAAAAGGAAACGGCGATGCCGCTGCCGCGGTCGCCGTCGCGGCTGCCGTCGTCGTAGGGGCCGGCGCTGGTTTCGCTCTCGCGGCCAGCGAGGGAGCCCGCTATGACGGTTGGGTCGCGGTCAGCCCCGACGAGCCCGTTTTTCTCAAGCTTCCGTCCGGGCAGACCAAGGCGGTGCAGCTGTCTGCGCTGAGCCGCGGCGATGCCGTCGCCGCCGAGAGTGGCACTCTTTACGAGGGTGAAGACGACAGATTTCCGCGCCTCGGTCGCGCTCCGCTCAATCGAGCTGGGTTTACCTTCACGACGGGGCTGCACATGGGCGGTTTCCCGCAAGTCGACGGGCGCCGCGCGACGGCATTCGGGGGCTACCTTCTTCTCGGTGGGAACATTGCCAATCGGGTGACGCTCGGCGTCGCCGGGACGGCAGACGGCGGCATCGACTCGAAAGAATCGGTGCTCTTGGCCACGGTTGCTCCCGAGCTGCAGATCTATCCGACGCGCTATGTAGGCCTGTACGGAGGCTACGGATGGTCTTTTCGCAATACCGACATGCCGGGAGGAACGCGCGCCGACCAGGGCTCTTTTTTTCGCGCAGGGGTCGTCGGCGAGCTGCCGCTCACCACCCGGCTCACGCTCCAAGCGCGCGCGGGGGCAACGGAGTACTTCTTCGGAGGCAGCGCCCCCCTCACCTGGGAGGGGCTGATCGGGCTCTCTATCTACTGACCGGCTAGGACCTCCACTCAAGACAGCCTTGCGGCTGAGGCCGGAACGGCATTACTTTCGGGCCGTCCCCATGCTGCAGACCCTCTTACAGCGGCTAACGCTCGATGCCGACGACGCCCGCTCGATCATCGAGCGCACGTTCGGCGACCACCCGACCCACCATTTCGGTTTCCGCTTGTGGAATGGCCAGCAAGTCCGCTGGGGAGACCGGCAAGATTTCACCCTGGTCTTCACGGAGGCGGAGACATTCCGGCGCTGCTTCGTATCGCGGGATCCCGCGGAGTTCGCCGAAGCTTACGCAGATGGGCGCATGCTCATCGAGGGGGACCTCTGGTCGGCCGTGGGAATTGCTTCGTACTTGCGCACGCTCAAGCTCGGGTTCGGAGACAAAGTACGTTTCGCCCCCAAGCTCGTCCTCCCGGCGACCCGTCATACCGTCGAACACGATCGCCGGGACGTCCAGGCGCACTATGACCTGTCCGACGAGTTTTTCCGCCTCTTCCTCGACGAGAAGATGGTGTACTCGTGCGCGTACTTTGCGTCACCGGACCAGAGCCTCGATCGCGCGCAAGAGCGCAAGCTCGATCTCATCTGCAAGAAGCTCGGCTTGCGTCCAGGCGATTCGTTTCTCGATGTCGGCTGCGGCTGGGGTGCACTCCTGATTTGGGCAGCGCGCCACTACGGTGTGTGGGCGCACGGGATCACCCTCTCCGACAATCAAGCCGCCGAAGCTCGCCAACGGGTCGCCCAGGCCGGACTTTCCGATCGCGTGACGATCGAGCTTCGTCACTACGCGGAGCTCCCGGCAGAAGCGTTCGACAAGGTGAGCTCGGTGGGCATGTACGAGCACGTCGGCATTCCCAAGTTGCCGTCGTACTTTCGCGCGATGTATCGCTCGCTCCGCCCCGGCGGGCTGTTCCTGAACCACGGGATCACTTCGCCGGATCACGGGGTCGGAACGACCGGAGGCGAGTTCATTTTTCGCCAGGTATTCCCGGGCGCCGACCTCGCTCCCGTGCTCCAGCTGCAAACAGAGATGGAGCGCGCTCGTTTCGAGACGCTCGACGTGCATTCGCTCCGGCCGCACTACTCGCTCACCTTGCGTGAGTGGTTCCGCCGGTTCAGGGCCCGCCGCGACGAAGCCGCCCGACTGGTGCCCGAGCGAGTGCTTCGCATCTGGGAGCTGTACCTCGCAGGCTGCTCCCAAGCTTTCGACGACAATGTTCTCAGCATTCATCAGATCCTGGCGGCGAAGCCCGACCGCCACGGGAGAGCCCCGATCCCGCTGGTGCGTCCCGACACGATCCTAGGCTCGGAGCCCGACGGGATGACCAACGGCAGCCGGCACTAACATGACTGCGTCAGATCCTCGCTACTTACCTCGCCGACATGCGGCAATTGCCGATCGTGATCTGTCATCGCCAAGATCTGACGCAGGAATGCCAAGCGCGGCTCAGTTGCCGAAGAGCATGATCTCGGCAACCTGGAAGTCGGGGCTGCCGTTGTTCGCGGTGACCAGAAAACGGTATTGCGAGTAGGCGGTGACTACATACTCTCGCGACCGCAAAGATCCGACACACGAACGCTAGGATCACTCGCCCGTTGCACGTCGAGGCTTCTCTGAGTAGGTTCCGGCCCGCTTCGGGGGCAAGGTCCACGACGACCTCCTGATCCACGACGTTGGCGCCCGCATTGCGCAGATCGAGTTGGACGGTCTTCCACGCCGTCATCCGCCGGCCTTTCAGCGATCTGAAGCCCCCAGGGAGAACGAAAGTAGCGCTGATTACGGGTAAGGTCGCGCTTCATCGAGCTGGCGGGCGAAAACGTCGCGTTGGGTCGTGGGAAATTTGCAAGCTCCCCGCTCACACACGTAGGCCGTCGCGCGGCCGTCCCGCAGCGTTTTTCCGCTCGCCCACCGCACCTTTTGCCCGAGCCCTCCTGCCAAATCGGCCTCGGTCGCGACGACCAACACCGAATTGGGAGCGAATGCATTCGATAGAAGCGAGAGCAGCGGACGTGCGGAGTTGCCGAGCGCCCCGCGACCTTCGGGGACCACCACGACGATCTGCTTGACCGCGTCGCTGGCCCAGTCGACTGCCAGAAGGGCGTGCTCGAGGGCGACCGGCCGCCGCACCAGGGGACGCTCGAGCGCGCGCAGCGTGCTTTCGGCGCGCTCTCGATAGGACTCGTCTCCCGTGTATTCGAAAAGCCGCAACCAGGTCAGTGCGGCCGCTGAATTCGCGCTCGGTACCGGGCCGTCGTAGTCCGGCTTCTCCCGGACCAGCAACGACTCGTGATCGCCGGCCGTCAGAAAATATCCGCCGTTGCCGACATCTCGAAACGAACGCTCGACCTCGTTCATCAAGGACGTCGCGTCGCCGAGCCAGAGCGGATCCGACGTGAGCTCGAAGATATCGAGGAGAGCCGCCGCGAGTAATACGTAATCGTCGGCGAATGCGGAGCCATGAGGTCGTCCGCGCACGAGCAGGTGGGGCAGACGTCGGCCTGCTCGAGGCTCGCTGACCAGGACTTGCGCCGCGCGCACGGCGCTTTCTGCGTAGCCAGGCGCGCCCAAGACAATCGCAGCTCGCGCAAGAGCCGCCAGCGCGAGGCCGTTCCAAGCAACGATGACTTTCTCGTCGCGGTCGGGCGGTCTCCGGCGCGCGCGCACGTCGAAAAGCTTCCGTCGAATCGATCCGATGCGAGTCGAGAGCGCGTTCGGCGAAAGTCCCAATCCGGGAGCCGCATCGGCGAGCGATCGCGGCGTGAACAGGACCGAGCGCCCCTCGAAATTGCCCGCGTCGCTCACGCCGTACCAAGCTTCGGCAACGGGGGCGTCCTGGCTGCCGAGAGCGGTGCGAAGTTCCCCGGGCGTCCAAGTAAAAAAATACCCCTCCTCGCGCCGGCCGCTGGGCGCCGGACTATCTGCATCGGTCGCGCTGTAGAACGTTCCATCCGGTGCGACCATGTCGCGCAGCAGGTAGTCCACCGTTTCGCGGGCAACCGCGGCAAAGTCGCCATTGCCGGTCGCTTCGGCGGCCTCCAGATACGAAATCGCGAGCAGCGCGTTGTCGTACAGCATCTTTTCGAAGTGAGGAACGAGCCAACGTGCATCCGTCGAGTAGCGGTGGAACCCTCCTCCGATGTGGTCGTAAATGCCGCCAGCTCGCATGTGCGAAAGCGTCTCCGCCGCCATGCGTTTCACTTCGACGTCCTTGGCTCGACGGGCAAACCGGAGCAGGGCCCGCACGGGAAAGGACGACGGGAATTTCGGAGCGCCGCGCATGCCGCCGAACTCGGCATCGAAATGGGTCCGGACCTCGGCGGCAACCGAGGCCAAAAGAGCCGGCTTGGGGAAATCGCCCGCTGGCTCGGGAGCACTCGCCTGGCGCAGCCGGCCGGCGAAGCCTCGCGCTTCTTCGGCCACGCCCGTGCGGTTATCGTGAAAACGATCCGCCTGCTCGCGGAGCACGTCGAGAAACCCGCGACGGGCCCCGCGCATCCCCGACCGCGGCGGAAAGTAGGTGCCGCCAAAAAACGGCTCGCGCAACGGCGTGAGCCACACGCTCATCGGCCAGCCGCCACCTCCGGTCAGCGCTTGAACGAAAGTCATGTAGACCGCGTCGACGTCGGGTCGCTCCTCGCGGTCGACCTTGATGGAGACGTAGTGCTCGTTGAGATAGCGCGCGATCTCCTCGTCCTCGAAGCTTTCCTCCTCCATCACGTGGCACCAATGGCAGGTGGAATAGCCGACGCTCAGGAAAATAGGGCGCTCCGTCGCTTTCGCGATGGCAAACGCCTCTTCACCCCATGGAAACCAATTGACGGGGTTGTGCGCGTGCTGAAGGAGATAGGGGCTCGTTTCGAGAATGAGGCGGTTCGTGTAGGCAGGGCTTCCGTCGGCGTTCTTGTGCCGCGTGCGGGGAACATAGTCGGGCCCCTTTGCGACGAGCGCGGCTTGTAGCTGCGCCCGCAGCTCGGGAAAGATCGCCGTGCTCGATATGGCAACAGGCGCTCGATTCTTGGCGAATGGAGTACCCGCACACCCGCGCCCGCGGCAGCCAAGTAGGGCAAGATCGATGGCCATCAGCAACACCAAGCTGAACCGCCCCTGTCTTCGGCTCGCTGCGATCAAGTGTTTTGCCCCGTTGTCAGGCGATACATCGTTCAAACCTCGAAGGTCCATCTGACAGTTGGCAGACGACGAGAACCACACTATAGCAGGTGACGCAACTCAGTTTTTGGGAGGAGGGCGGCAAGATGAACCTGACGAGCGTTCTTGTGGCGACGGCGATCGTGGGCGGCTGTCGATCGACGCAGAGCTCGTCCCCTCCGCCGGCGGCGAGCACCGTCGAGACGAAGACGCAAACGCCGGCCGCTTCGGAGTCTCCGCCGGTGGCGAAGCCGGTCGCTTCCGCCGAACCGGGCGCGAACGGAAGCGGAAAATGGACGTTCGATTCCGACCGAGCGGAGACAGCGCCGAGCGGCTTCTCGTTCGGAAAGACGGGCGGAGGCAAGCCGGGACAATGGATCGTGCGCGCGGTGCCGGACGCAGCGAGCCCGCCCAATGTCCTCGCCCAGATCGACGCCGATGCGACCGACTACCGTTTTCCCGTGGCGGTGGGCAACGAGCCATCGCTGCGCGACGTACGCCTTTCGGTTCGTTGCAAGCCCGTTTCGGGCAAGGTCGACCAGGCCTGCGGCCTGGTCTTCCGATATCGCGATCAGGACAATTATTACGTGACCCGGGCCAACGCGCTCGAGAACAACGTTCGGCTCTACCACGTCCTGAAAGGGGACCGGCGTCAGTTTGCGGCGTGGAACGGAAGGGTGGCAAGCGGCGCTTGGCATTCGCTTCGGGTGGACGCCAAGGGGGACCACTTCGAGGTGTATTGGGACGACAAGAAGATCATCGACGCGCACGATGGCACGTTCACCGATGCCGGCAAGGTAGGCATATGGACAAAGGCCGACTCGGTCACCTATTTCGATGACCTGACCGCAGCACCGAACTGAAAGTTCCAATCCTCGACCAGCGCGCGAACGAAGCTCGTGGCCGGCGCGGCCCGCAGTTCGTTGGCCGTGCCGAACTGGGTGAGCTTGCCCTCTTCGAGCACGCCGAGCTCGTCGCCCAGCGCAAGCGCTTCGCGTGAATCGTGGGTCACGTAAACGACCGTGCTCGATCGCTCTCGAAAGAGATCCCGAAAGAGACGCAAGAGCTCCCGCTTGAGAACCACGTCGAGATTCGCCAGCGGCTCATCCATGAGCACAGCCGCGGGCTCGAGCACGAGCGCCCGCGCAATGGCCACCCGCTGGCGCTCACCTCCGGAGAGCTCGTGAGGATAGCGCCGCTCTTTACCGCGCAAGCCCACCCGCTCCAGCATCGTCGCGATCCTCGCCTCCCGCTCGGTCGCTTCGATCCTCTTGGCAACGAGACCGAACGCGAGATTTCCGTGGACGGTCATGTGCGGCCAAAGCGCCAGATCCTGAAACACGACGGCCAAGTTACGCTCTTCCGGTGTCGCAAAGAGCTCGCCGCCTCGGGAGACCTCTCGACCCTCGATGCGAATCACGCCCCGATCGGGTGTGCAGAGGCCAAGCAGCGCGCGTAGCAAGGTCGTCTTACCGGACCCCGAAGGGCCGACGAGTGCCAAAACGGTGCCCGCCGCCAAGCTCAAGGTCAACGAAGACACGGCGGGTGTCGTTCCGAAGCCGACGCTGAGCTCCTCGACGGCGATGATTTCCCCCACGGTCATGCCTTGGTTCCGAACCATGCCGATCCGATGGCAAGAGCGACGAGCGTCGTCGCAGCGTGGACGACCGCGAGACCAGCCACGACGGGGGGCGGACCGTTCGCTTCGAGCGTGAAGATCTTCACGGTGAGCGGTTCGCCTCCGGGAGGATAAAAGAGAACGGCCGTCTCCAAGTCGCGAAAGCAAAAAAGAAACGCCAACAGAGCTGCCCCCACCAGCGCGCGACGGTGCATCGGAAGGACGATAGCCACGAGTCGACGGACGTAGCGGGCGCCGAAGGCACCTGCCGATTCTTCGAAGCTCGGCGAACTCTGCGCCACGGCGACGGCCATCGTCCGGACGCCCACGACCGAATACCTGGCGATGAACCCGAGCACGATGATCGCGAGACTCTGGTAGAGCCACCCGGTCATCGGCCGGTTGTACACCGCCAAGAGACCGGTTCCCAACACCGCGGCTGGCGTGAGGAATGCCAACATCGAAAGCGCGTCGAGTAGCGCGGATCCGCGGATCCGTCGAGCGATCCCGTGCCCCACGACGGCGGCCAACGCGGCGATGGAGGCCGCCGCGATGAGCGAGGTGGCGAGCGAATTGACGAGGCTTGCGCCCACGTAGTCAAGGCCCGCCAAGAGGCCGCGCAGCCCGGCTTTTGCAATCAGCGCAACGATGGGCGCCCCGGTCAGCCCCGCGACGGTCCAACACACGGCCGACGCCGGTAATCGCCAGGCACCGAGCGCGAGCGGGTTCGTCGAAAGGTGCGAGGCGCCCAGCACGGCGAAAGATCGTCCGCGAAAAATCAGCCGCTCGACGATCATCAAGAGACCGGCCACGGGCAGCAGCGGGAGCGCGAGCACCAGCGCTTCGCCGGGTTGGTAATCGACCCCCCCCAGACGCGCGAAGACCGCAGCAGGATAGACATCGCGTCGCAGAAACATCGGAACGCCGAGCTCGGAGAACGCCATCGCAAAGACCAGCACGGCAGCGAGCGCAATCGATGGCCAAATGGCCGGCAATAAAATCCAAACGAGCGTTCGTCGAGGGCCGGCCGCGACGCGCGCGGCTTCCTCGATCGAAGCATCGATGCCGCGAACTCCGAGCGCGCTGAGCGCGACGACGACCGGAAGGAACGCAAGGGACAGGACGGCGATGACGCCGGCGTCGCTGAAGAGCCAAGCGGAACCTCTCTCGGAGCCCAGCCAGCCGCTGCGCCCGGCGATGTAGTACCAGCCGAGGACGAGCAGAAAAGGGGGAAGACTCACTGGCAGCGCGAGGGCGAGCGCCAACGCTCGACGCCCCACGACATCGGTTCGACCGAGGACAAGCCCGAGTGGCACGCCCGCGCAGAGACTCGCCACGGTGACCGCCGATGACAACCAGGTGGACCGCCACAGCAGGATCCAAAGACGTGCATGATTCGTGAGATCCCGAAACGCGCGCGACAGCGAACCGCCTGAGGAGCCGAGGGAAAGAAGCGGAGCCCCGAGCGGAAGAGCCACCACACAAACGAGGACGACACCCACCGCGGCGAGCACCCATCGCTCTTGCCGACGGAGGAGCGCTCGGATCAGAGCCCCACCCATTCGCGAAGCCAGGGTTGGATGCGCTCGAGCTCGGCGCCGACCTTGCCGTAATCGACATCCATGAACCGAAGTGAGGTAGCCGCGCGAACGTCGGCGGGCGTTGGAATTCCGGCGCGAACCGGAAGATGAGCGGCCGATTCAGCCAGGCCGCGCTCGACGTCCCGCGTGAGAAGATAGTCGATGAGCTTCTTGCCCAGATCGGGATGCGGATCGCCCTTCATCAACAGAACGGTGGTCGGCATGAGGAGCGTCCCGAGCTCATCCTGATCCGGATAAACGACCTGGATCGGTGCGCCTTCTTTGAGCGCCTCGTCGGCGTCGTCGGTGTCGGTGAGACCGAAGGCGACTTCGCCGCCGGAGACCAGCCGTTTCACTTCGCCATTCGAGCTCGCGACCCGTACGCCGTTGGCTCGGAGCGCGTTGAGAAACGCCCGCGTTTTTTCATCACCCCACACGGCGAAGAGGGCAGCGACGTGCATCGTCGTCGTACCGAAGAGGGGGTTCGCGATCGCCGCCTTGTCCTTCCAACGCACATGGATCAAATCGCGGATGGACTTCGGAGGGTCGGACGGCACGAGGTTCTTGTTGACAATGAGAACACGCGCGCGCGCAGCAAAGCCGGACCATTCGCCGTTTGCCGCTTTGAACGAAGGAGGGATGTCGTGGGCATTGGGCGAGCGGTAAGCCTCCACGAAGCCACGATTCACCAACAGGAACGGTCTCACCGGATCACCCGACCAGAAAACGTCGGCCTGGGGGCGGCCACCCTCGGCAATCAGCCGATTCAAGACCCCGGTGCTCTTCGTTTCCTCGGTGTCGAAAACGGCACGCACGCGCACCCCGAACTGCTTTTCGAATCCGTCGAGGATCGGTTCTGCGACCACTTGATCGACGGACGTATAGACGACGACCTCGTTCCTGCGCTGGCACCCCATTTCCAGCACCAGTGCCGCGGCGCCTATCGCCAACGTTCGGACAACATTCGAGTTCATGATCACCTCACAGCTCGAAGGCCCAGGTCAGACCCGCACGAACCTCGACCAGCGCCATGTCGAACGCTCTCCCACCGCGAATCGCGCCGTCGAACGAAAGATTGTCCCTCGCTCGCCAGATGAAGCCAATCAACCCCGTTGCTACAGCGCCAACGTCGGACTCACGCTGGAAGAGTCCTTCGATCACCGGCCGCACTGGCCAGGCGATAGGTCCTTCGAGGATGAGCCCGGCCAATGCGCCGGGGCGATGGGTCCGGCTCAGGAACAACGCGCCGTTGAGGTGAGCCGCCCCGAAGTCGTCCCTCTCCGAAAGGATGAGCGTTGCGGACGCGCCGACGCCGGTTTCCGGTTCGGTCGTGGGTAGGAGCGCACCCACTTCGGTGGCCACACTGAGCCCGGATCCGTTTTGCATGCTCCCTTCTCGAAGCAGCCCCTTGATGGAGAGCGCCGTGTCGGCAAGCTCGTCGCGCGCTTCGCCGGGTACTGGCTCGGTGCGGATGCGATGGCGTCCTTCGAGCACGAGCTCCCACCGCTCGAAGATGCCGGCGTTCGCGATGAGGGCCGGCACGACCAGAAATCGATCGTCCGTTTCTCGGAGGTAACCGACGGGTCCTATCTCGAATTCGAGCTCGCCGGGTTTGACGACGTCGGCATCGGTCGAATCGAAGGGCCGGTACGCGAAAGCGCTCGCGGAACACGATGCCGCACCGAGCACAATTCCCACCCCAGCGGCGTAACGCATCTCAGTGGTGGTGGCCATGAGCCCGCTTGAACGGACCGAACAGGCGGATTTCTCGGTGTTGCTGCGTGATTCCGACGGCCGCGCCGTAGTTTGTGTTGGGTCGGCGCCAAATCTGCAGATCGTGATCTGCCGATGCCAAGACTCGGGCAGTCATGCTATGCGCGGCCCTTCTTTCCTTCCCAATCGGTGAGATCGAGGGCTTGTTTCACGGTTTTGGCCAAGCTCGCTGCGGTGCCGCGTCCCCAATAATGGAGAAAGAGGATGCGTGGTTTCTCGTCGGTCATGTGGTGGTGAATCGCGACGATGTTGATGCCGCCCGCGCGCAGGGCTTTGAGCACCGGCTGGAGCTCGTTTTCGGCGACGGCGAAGTCGCCATCGACGACGGCGTTTTCGTCGGTCCCCGCGAAAGCCGCCCAGGTGTTGACGCCCATCGCCTTGCCGACCGAACAGCCGCAGGCTGCAGTCGTGGTCCTTCCCATCACGGCTTTGTACATGCCGTCCTTCGTTTGTCCTTTGATCGTGAAGACCGGATCCAGTTTGGCCGCGTCGATCTTGCTCGGCGTCGTGAGAGCGGGAGCCCCGAAGCCTTCGTGTGGCTGCGCGGATTTTTGTCGCACCGACTTGGCCGCGTCGAGCGCAGCCTTGACGCCCTTGCCGAGACTCTCGACGGAACCTTCCCCTCCGATGTGCATGAAGAAGACGTGCGGCTTGTCGTAAAAGAAATGATTGTGGAGGGCCGTCACCTCGAGCCCATTGTCGAGTGCAGCACTCATCACCGGGTTCACTTCGTCTTCGAAGACGACGAGATCGCCCATCACCATGGCCTCGACCCCCGGCTTCTCGCCGGGCGTGAAAGCGGCCCACGAGGTGAGCCCCATGAAGGGCGGCACGTTGTTCCACCCGTCGACGGCAACCGGCAAGTCGTTGCGCGGGAAGGAAACCTTCACGACTTTCTCGGACGCCTCTGGTTTGCCGCCGGTCGCGGTGCCGACGGCGCCCGGGTCGATGGGCTTGGGATTGCCTTTCGCCGGGTTCTGTGCGGCGGTGGCCGCGCTTCCCGGAGGTGCAGCCGCCTGCGCCGTCGAAGAACATCCGCCGGCGAGACCGCCGAGCAGGGCGGTCGCTCCTGCCAACATGAGGGCGTGGAGGGTCTTGGGATGCATGCACATGATGATGCTCTCCTCTCTATCTAGACTTTGTTTTCCAACCGCTTAGCTCCGCTTTCGGCGATAAAGGTCCAAGAGCTGGTCGAACATCAGCATGCCCGCCTCGAGGCGCGGCTCGTCGTTTCGGTGGGCGAGGGCGAGCGCCGCGATGATGTCGGCAATGCCGGGAACCTCCGGCCGTTTGAATTTCCCGTCCTTCACGTCGATGTCGTGAACGATTTCTGCGAGGGTCTTGATGCCGGGCTCGCGAATGGCAAAACGGTCGGTCAAGACTTCGAACGTGCACTTGTCCCCCTCGTGGGTGAACTCGGCATCGAACATGTCGAAGCGGACTTCGCCTTCTTTCGGCCGATAACCTTGGCCGGGCACGAAGTGGAACGTCGCCTTGGGATCGATGAATCGCCGAATGAGCCAGGCGCTCGCCAACCGATCCACGTGAATGTTCTTGCGGGTGACCCACACCCGCCCCCGGTATTCGGCTGCGTTCGGGGCCGGAGCATCGCTTTCGGTGCGCGCATTGCGCTCGAGCCGCTTTTCCAGGGCCGAAACTGCCGATTCGGCGGTCATACGGCCGGGTGCTCCGAAAAAATCGATCGCCGAGATCTCGCGGAGGCGCTTCTTGAACCGGGCGAGCGCCCCCTCCCATTCGGGACGACGCTCATCATCGGCCGCCAGCCGCTTGGGAATTTCCGCCGCGACGTCGCGAACCTCTTCGGCGACTTGGGCGTAGTCGGCATCCCGCGCTGTTTGAAAAAAGCTCTCCACCTGCTCATCGCGCAGCCCTTCCATGAAGCTCGCCGTGCAAAGCGTGGCTTCGCCGCCCTCCTGCGTGATCTCGCGAGCGACCCATTGCAGATCCTCCTGCGTCTGTTCGTTGAGGGGCAGGGCGTACACGGAGTTCTTGATCGCGACGGCGCCGACGCGCTGCAAACGACGGCCTACCTTCGCGCGGAAGTAGTTCGGTTTCGGAGGGATTTGGTGAATGAGAAGCAACCAGCGTTCGGCCGGTCTGGTGTGCTGCATCGAACGTCGCGCGACCATAGACCAATTGTCCGAAGTTGCAAACGGACCTGTGTAGCAGTTGACATGTGCCCTGCCCTTGTCGGGTTCGTGGGTGACGTCGGTCTGATCTGTAAGGAGCGCCGGTTCGGCGCACGATGGATGGACCTCGCGCGAGATGCTGACCCGGCCCGGCAATTGCTTCCACAACCGCCAGCCGCTTAAGCCTTGGAGGTTTCTATGACGATCCGGTCATGCTTGGTTTGTGTTGGGTCCCTTGTACTCCTCGTCAGCTCCAAAAACGGAAGGGCCGATCCGGCCGCGCCGACGTACCCGCCTACGCAAGCGCAGCTGGCTCCTTATCTGCCCCCTGAACCCGTTCCCTATCAGGAAGGTTGGCCGGTTCCGCCCGGCTACCATGTCGAGTCACGTTCTCGCAAAGGCCTCGTTTGGAGCGGCGCCGCGGTCTTCGCTGCTGGTTATTCACTGCCGCTGCTGATCGCTACGGGCAAGAATCCGGCTGCGGGATGGCTGCTCGTCCCCTTCGCGGGCCCGCAACTCTTTGCATCTCACCAGGAGTGCCCCGAACCGTGTGATGATCCCGGCACGCCGGTTTTCATGATGGTCTTCACGGCAACGCAAGTGACCGGCGCGGCGTTGTTCGCGGCAGGGTTGTTGGCTCAAAAACGATGGGTGGTGCCCAATGCGCTCGAGGCCAGCGTCGGCGGTGCGCGCGTGACCGTGCTGCCCCAAGTTGATCGTGGGGGTGCGGGACTGCTAGCAGCTGGCACTTTCTAACATTACTGCGTCAGATCTTGGCCATGACCGATCACGATCGGCAACTGCCGCGCGTCGCCCAGGTCAATTACGGCGAGGCCGTCGGAACAGCGTTTCAGAGGCCACTGCCGCGAGGCGTCGCCACTTCCGCGTTGCCGAGCGCATGTTCCGCCTTGTCCGGTCAGTCGTTTTCATGGGGCATGGCTACTCCGACGCAACGCTCTGGTAGCGAGAATTTGACGCAGTAATGCTAATCGGGCTCTCGCCTGAAAAGGAAACGAAACGAACCGCCAGCCGGTCCGTAGTACCGAGGGTGATGCACAGACCCATAGCTATCTTCGCTCTTCTTCTTCTGGCCGCTTGCCAATCTCGCTCTTCGACGGTGACTGACGTGAATTCGTCGGGGGGCGCGCTCGGAGGAACGCCGATGATCAAGATAGGTACCGATCCGGGTCATGCCGGCGATGGGACGCCGCTCGTTGCCGCCGCCGGACACGAGCTCGCGGCCTTTGCAGAAGGTTGTTTCTGGGGTTCCGAGGACACGTTTCGCCAAGTTCCGGGTGTCGTCGCGACGGCCGTCGGCTACACCGGCGGGCACTCGACGCATCCAACATACGAAGAGGTATGTTCGCACACGACCGGCCATGCCGAGACGGTGCTCGTCGAGTTCGACCCGGCGAAGGTGAGCTACCAGAAGCTCTTGCGGACTTTCTGGGAATCGCACGATCCTACGACCCTCAATCGCCAAGGCCCCGATGTTGGCGACCAGTACCGAAGCGCCGTCTTCACCTTCTCACCGGAGCAAGAGCGCATCGCCCGCGCCTCGATGCGCGAGGAGCAGAAGCAGCACGCGGCGAAGATCGCGACCGAAATTCGACCCATTGGCCCTTTCTACAAAGCGGAAGCGTATCACCAGCAGTACGATGAGAAGAGCGGTCGGCACTCCTGTCCGCTGCCGCGACGCGTGAAGGGGAGCTAACGGGCCAGTGCATTCCCCTCCGCGGTCGTTGGCGACGACTTATGCTTTCCTCGATTTCGCCTGTTCCGAGCGCACGAAGGCGCGAGCGAGTTCCCCGATGATAGTGGCCGCATCAAGCGATTGCACGGCAGTACGCACCGCCGTTTTCGCAAACTCGCGAGGCTGCGCCGTTGCGTCGAAAAGGGCTTCCGCCATTCGCCGAAGCGTCTGCGGATCCCAGTCGAGCGGCAGTGCTTCTGATTTGCCTCGGGCACGGGCGTAGTCCCTTTTTCGGGAGTGGGTTTCACTTGACCGTACTGCTCGACGAATGCGCGCTCCATCTCAATGAGATCGACACGATCGCAATTCTCGCGCTCGCACGCGATGGCGGCAACGATGGTCAGTCGCTCACCCTCATCCTCGACCTCGAAAACAGAAAGCCCGTCGGTATCTTCGTCCCTTCGCTCGAACTCTCGAATCGCCGCTTCCCGGTCCCGGCCTGCGCCAATCCATACTGCCCTGCGCGTCCGCCGAAGCAAGAAGCTCATGGACCCGGCAACGAACGCCTATTCCTCGATAGAGTCGAGTGCCTCGCGAAGCGATGCGCGAACGGAATCATCCGTTTCGCGCTCGAGCCGCTTTTCAAGAGCTTCACGGCTGGTTATCTCGCCAATTTCTCCGAGGAGACCGGCTGCAGCGTCACGAACTTCCGGCTCAGGATCGTTGAGGGCAGCCAGGAGAGTCGCAAGAGACCCTCTTTCATCCGCGCGAGTCGCAGCGCGCAGCAGAGTAGCTCTGACGCTGGCCAGAAGTCGAATGCGCTCGTCTTTCTGGACGAGTCGCCGCAGCTCGGTGATCGCGTCTGCTGGCAGGCGTCGAAGCACAAGTTCGCATTCATCGAGGATGTCCGTTCTCGGCAAGCGAGACATCGTGGCGACAACTGCATCGATCACTCCCTCGGCCAGAGCCGAGAGGACGCGCCGAAGGCGCTCTCGATTGGTGCGCGTCCACGCGGCGCTGTTTGCACCGAGGAAGCGTGTTAACTCTCGGACGTAGTCAGGCGTCATTCGTCCGTCGCGAACGAGACGCTCCGCATGAGACAAAAGCTTTCCTGCTTCCTCAGGACTCCTGGGGATGCCGAACCAGAGGCCTGAGGTGGCCGGGGAAGGACGCTGGCTTGCCCGCCAGGTGGTTCTAGGTTCGGTCGCAGGGGAAGAGGCCACCGTCATCATTCGATCAACCCTCCAAATCGACGAAGCTCAGTTTCGTTAAGCATGCCAAAGAAGATTTGGTTCGCCGTCTCATTCATGGCGCTCATCGTCGCTCTGATGTCCGAAGAAGCTGCAGCGCTGACTCGAGTCTCGATCTTCACTGCAGCGGACATGTCTTCGGCCAATACGACGTTCGTGAGCCCGAAGTGAACCTGAAAACCATCGCGCTGTCCCCCAAGCGAGATGCTCAAGCTGGGTTCGTCGGCAATCTGCGGGAGTTTCCCTAGGCTTGGAAGAACAATGGTGAGATCCGCATAATCTTTCCAGTGTCCGGGACTCACCAAGAGGTCAACTTTTGTGAGCTCGAACCGTGTGGGTGTGGGCTCCTGCTTGAGAACCGACGCGCAGAATTCTTTGAACTCTTCGAACTCTCGAATGCTCTTGGTTAGAACGCCGTCGGCTCCGTCATGATCGGCGAAGTGCGGGTAGCCCCCCTGCCGCTTTCGCCAGTTGAAGTAGAAGCGGTCTGCCTGGATCTGGAGAACATATTCGTCGGTGTCTTTGATGAGCCAGCACCGCAGCGGTCCGATGCCCTCGCTCAGCGACAGGCCCGGACGGTCGGACA
>DASWDH010000512.1:0-5106 GCA_036395495.1 Polyangiaceae bacterium | reverse complement strand
GCGGGCCGAAGGCCGCGCCGAGTAACACAGACAGAGGCGGGCCGAAGGCCGCGCCGAGTAACACAGACAGAGGCGGGCCGAAGGCCGCGCCGAGTAACACAGACAGAGGCGGGCCCTGGCGTTCGAACGCCAGTCGCTGGCTCGCCGCCGCCTTCGAGTGCTAAGTTACGCTCGCATGCGTCGACCTCTCTTCATCGCCATCCTGGTTGCCCTCTGCACGAGCGGCTGTGATCTTTCCAGCAAGCGCTGGGCGATCCACTCCACGGCCAGCGGCCCCCGCTCGCTCATTCCCGGAGCCTTCGACCTCGTGCACTGGGAGAACCCGGGGATGGCCTTCAGCCTGATGCGCACCTGGCCCCCGGCGATTCGCATGGGTCTCTTGGGCATGGCGGCTCTGGTCGCGATCGTGCTGGGCCTTCTCGCCGTCGCCAAGAAACCGATGGGGCTGGCGGCCACGATCGGAGTGGGGCTCATCATGGGCGGCGCACTCGGCAATTTCATCGACCGCGCACACGACGGATTGGTCACCGACTTTCTGCACGTGTACCGAGGCGCGTTCGACTGGCCCGCGTTCAATGTTGCCGACATCGCGGTCACCTGCGGCGCCGCGCTGCTCTTCATCAGCATGTCCAGGCAGCGAGATGTGGCGAGCGCCACGCTCAACGACATGAACGACATGAAGGAGTGAGAGTCGGACGTAACATTTCCAGGAGACGCGCATGCAGCTCGGAATGATCGGACTGGGTCGGATGGGCGGCAACATGGTGCGGCGCCTGATGAAAGGGGGGCACGCATGCGTCGTCTACGATCGCGATCCGAACAACACCGAGCGACTCGCCGCCGATGGCGCCACCCCGGCTGAATCGCTCGACGAATTTTGCGACAAGCTCGCTCCACCGCGCGCGGCATGGATCATGGTGCCCGCCGGAGCGCCGACCGAAGAGACGGTCGTCGAGCTCGCCCAACGCATGAAGCCGGACGACATCATCATCGATGGCGGCAACTCCTATTACAAGGACGACGTGCGACGAGGCAAAGCGCTCCAGTCGGCGGGGCTCCACTACGTCGACGTCGGGACGAGCGGCGGCGTTTGGGGACTCGAGCGGGGATACTGCCTGATGCTGGGAGGAGAAAAAAAGATCGTCGAGCACCTCGATCCGATCTGGAGAACGCTTGCTCCCGGTCGTGGCGACATCCCGCGCACGCCCGGACGCCAGAAGATGCCGCGCGCGTCGGAAGACGGCTATCTCTACTGCGGCCCGTCGGGAGCGGGACACTTCGTGAAGATGATCCACAACGGCATCGAGTATGGACTCATGCAAGCCTATGCGGAGGGATTCGACATTCTGCGCAACGCCAACTCCGACAAGTTGCCCGAAGACGTGCGTTACGAATTTCCATTGGCCGACATCGCGGAGCTGTGGCGTCGAGGAAGCGTCGTCGCCTCCTGGCTGCTCGATCTCACGGCCGACGCCCTCGCGGAGGACCCCTCGCTTCGCGGCTACACCGGCTACGTCGAGGACTCCGGAGAAGGGCGCTGGACCATTCAGGCAGCGCTCGACGAGGCCGTTCCTGCCGACGTTCTTTCGGCCTCGCTCTACGCGCGGTTCCGCTCGCGGCAAAAACACACTTTCGCAGAGAAGATTCTCTCGGCGATGCGCCACAAGTTCGGCGGACACGTCGAACCGGGGGGTGGCAAGTGATCCGGCAACTCGCCGATCCGAAGGACCTGTTCCGCGCCGCCGCCGAGCAGGTGTGCCGCATCGGGCAGCTGTCGCTGGACACGACCGGGCGATTCTCGATCGTGCTATCGGGGGGATCCACGCCGCGCGGGCTTTACGAGCTCTTGGCGCAGAGTCCCTACCGGTCGCAGCTCGATTGGAAGAAGGTCGAGTTCTTCTGGGGCGACGAGCGCGCGGTGCCGCCGGATCATCCGCAATCGAACTTTCGAATGGCTCGTGAGGCCCTGCTCGACAAGCTGAACGTCCCCCCTGAGCACGTCCACCGAATCCGAGCCGAAGATCCGGATCTCGACAAGGCGGCCGCCGACTACGAGGAAGAAGTCGAGAACGTGCTCGGCCGCGTGCCTGGCGTGGGGCGCAGGGCACCCCATTTCAATCTTTTTCTGCTCGGCGTAGGACAGGATGGCCACACCGCGTCGCTCTTTCCTCATACCGCCGCGCTCACGGAAACGGAGCGGTGGGTCGTCGCTCACGACGTGGCCAAGTTGTCGACCAAACGAATCACGATGACGCCGCCTCTCATCAACAAGGCCCACTTCATCACGTTCTTGGTAGCGGGATCTCACAAGGCCGACGTGCTGGCCGCTGTCCTGCAAGGGCCGCGCGATTCGCAGCGGTATCCCGCTCAGCTCATCCACCCGCTCACCGGCGAGGTCACCTGGTTCGTGGACAGGGCCGCGTCGGCAAGTCTCATTCAATATCGCCGAACCGAGGCCTGACCGATGGAATCGGCATCGCCGAGCAGTGTCATTGCCGCCGAAAAGATCCCCGGTACGCCGCTCTGGCAGGAGGCGAAGGCCGGACCCTGCGCGATCGCGATTTTCGGCATCACCGGCGATCTTTCCAAGCGCAAGCTCGTTCCGGCACTCTACAACCTGATGGCAGACGGCTCTCTGCCCGAGCAGGTCGCGGTGGTGGGGATCACGCGCCGAGGAATGTCGAGCGACGAGATGCGCGAGCGCTTCCGTCAATCGACGGCTGCGCTCGGGCGCCGCAAGGCGGTGGATCCGTCGGTATGGAAGAAATTCGCGGCGGTGCTCGACTTCGTCAACGGCCAGCTCGACGACCCGCAGACGTACGTCGACCTGAAGCAAAAGCTCGCGATCGTCGACAGGGAGCGGGGCACGGCCGGCAATCGCATTTTCTATCTCGCAACGCCGCCCGAGACTTTTCCGGTCATTCTCCGCAATCTGCGGGAAGCGGGGCTCATTTACCGAGCCAATCCCGAGGCAGAGGGTCGGTGGTCTCGCGTCGTCATCGAAAAGCCGTTCGGACGCGACCTCACTTCGGCTCGCGAGCTCAATCATCTCGTCGCCGAGTCTTTGGACGAGAGTCAGACCTTCCGAATCGATCACTATCTCGGCAAGGAAACGGTGCAGAACATTCTGGTGTTCCGTTTCGCGAACGCCATCTTCGAACCGATCTGGAACCGCAAGTACATCGACCACGTCGAGATCACGCAAGCCGAAACGATCGGTGTGGAAACCCGCGGCGGTTTTTACGACGACACCGGCGTGGTGCGCGATATCGTGCAAAATCATCTCCTGCAGGTGCTGGCTCTCTGCGCGATGGAACCACCGGTTTCGTTCGCCGCCGACGACGTGCGCAACGAGAAGGTGCAGGTCCTGCGCTCCCTTCGGACAATCGCCGCCGCCGACGTGAAGCGGCAGCTGGTGCGTGGCCAATACGACGGTTATCGGAAGGAACCCGGCGTCGCGCCCGACTCGCGCACCCCTACCTTCGCTGCGATGAAGCTGCTCGTCGACAATTGGCGGTGGCAGGGCGTTCCCTTCTACTTACGGGCGGGAAAGAAGCTCGCCCAGCAGCTGACGCAAGTGTCCATTCATTTCCAACCGGTGCCGCTCTTTCTGTTTCCCCACACCGACACCTGCCAGGTGGTCGAACCCAACGTGCTGACGATACGCATTCAGCCAGACGAGGGCATTTCGCTCCGCTTCGTCGCCAAAGTTCCCGGCGATCATCTGTCCGTCGGCAATGTGCTGATGAACATGACCTATGCCGACACGTTCGGAACGCCGCTCTCAGAAGCGTACGAACGGCTGTTGCTTGATTGCATGCGCGGCGACGCCACGCTCTTCGCGCGCCGCGACGAAGTCGAAGAAGCCTGGAAGTTCGTCACACCGATCCTCGAGGCGTGGGACAAAGACACGAGCCCGGTGCCCATCTATGGCGCGGAAAGCGCCGGCCCCAAAGAGGCCGACCGGCTCCCGGTTGCCGATGGGCGGCGGTTCACTCCACTCTGAATGCCCCACTTCGCTCATCGCAACGGCGCGACCAACTGGAGAATCAGCAGCGCGGCAGCGGCTTGGTTGGCGAACAGACGCAAGAGCTCGAGTACCGGCTCGGGTGGCACCGCTTGCTCCAGAAAGATTGCGCCGAGGGTGAGCGAACCCACGCGGAGCGGCACGATGGTGTTCGCTGCGTCGCGCTGACCTCGAGCTTCTTGCAAAGCGACATCGATCGCCGCCAGGCGATCGGGAGCGAGGACATCGCGCGCTCTTCCACAGGTGAACGCGCCTTTCGCGGCGCGAACGAGGAGCTCGCCCGTCGCGTCGCGGGTGACGAGGCACCCGCTTTGTCCGACCGCTGCCCCGATCGAGACGAGCAGATTCATCGCCTGCTCGACGATCTGCTTCGCGAGATCGTCGAGCGAATGCGGAGCGTGCAGCTCGGCGGCCCGATCGAGAACGTAGGCAATGCCGCGGCGGCTTCGGGAAAGCAGCTGAACCGTATGCGCCGCCTTGAGCCCGACCGCCGTCCACAACAGCAGCTGTTCGGGACCTTCCGTTTTGTCGTAATAGCCCTGGATGTCGAGCCTCTGCAGGAGCTCGCGAGGCGGCTGCTCGCTCGCGTAGCCGGTCTGCAAGATCACCTGAACCAGCGGGTCGAACTTGCGCAGCTCGGCCACGACCTGCTCACCCGTCATTCCGGGCATGAAATAATCGAGAAGCAGGAGGTCGACCTTCTGATGAGGCAAGATGCCGAGCGCCTCCGCACCGTTGGTGGCAGTCAGTACGTTGTGCCCTTCGCGCTCGAGGAGCAGGCGGGTCGCTTGCAGGTAGTCGGGGTTGTCGTCGACGAGCAAAACCGTATAACCCGACGCCTGTTCAGCCTTGGCCCTGCGAGTCATCGGACAGGATCGTGTAGCATGGGGGCGACCACGTGAGTGTACCCGCAGGCGCGGCCGAAGGCCCGCGCCGAGTAACATCTCCCAATAAAGGCCGTCCATGATCCGTCGCCAAGACGCTCTCGACTACCATGCCACGGGGCGCCCCGGAAAAATCGAGGTCGTTCCCACCAAAGCCTGCACGACGCAGCGCGACTTGTCTCTCGCTTACACGCC
>DASWDH010000511.1:0-2326 GCA_036395495.1 Polyangiaceae bacterium | reverse complement strand
GCGGGCCGAAGGCCGCGCCGAGTAACTCAATCTTCTTCGACGGAGGGTCCACGCCCTCCGACTGCCTGCATGCTACGCTTACGATAAACGCTAGATGGCCACCAAACTACCGAAACCAGGCTCGGAAGTCGATGCCTGGTGCACCAAGTGCCGGATGGATCTCCTGCACCGCATCATCGCGATGCACAATGACAAGATCATCCGCGTCGAGTGCCGCACCTGCGGCGGGCACCACAACTATCGCAAACCGCATACCGCAGGTTCACTCACCCGAAGCGCCGCTGCCCGCTCGATCGCGGCCGACCGCACCGACAAACCGCGGAGCTCGGCCTCGCTCTCGCCGCGGCGCGCGGCAGCTGCGGAGGTGGAGCGCCAGCGTGAGGCGACTTGGCAAAAAGCCGTGCTCGGCCAACCCGTCTCGTCCTTCAGAGCTTATCGGGCTTCGCAGACTTTCAGTCTCGGCGACCTGATTCGACACGGCAAGTTCGGTGACGGCTACATCGTGCGCGTCATCGATCGACAGAAGGTGGAGGTGATGTTCAAGGATGGGCCGCGCACGCTTGCGCAAGCGCTCGACGCGTAGTCGTTCGCATCGGCGATCGCCGGTGGATCCAGCATCGGTCGTCATCCCGCTGCTCGGCAAGCTTCTGGTCATCCTGGGGCTCCTCGTTCCCTTGTCCTTCGCTCGGTCGGCGTCGGCCGGCGAGGTCGCGCTCCTACCGTCTTCCCATGGTCACCTCGGAGCCTGGCTCCTACTCGGCCCGATTCCGGCGGGTTCGAAGAGCAACCGCACTCCCCACGGGCTCGACACTGTCGTCATCGCAGGGGGCGAGGAAGCGAGCCTCACCGGAAGGCTCGGCCGAACCGTCGCGATCACACCTCCGGACGCGGATAGCGACGCGCCCACCACGGCTACCTGGCGGGTCGTCGGTTCGGTGGGAGCGCTCGACGTAGGAGCCGTACTCAATCATCGAGGGTCGGAAGGTTACGCTTTTCTTTATGGAACCTTGCATCTGACCGAGCCTCTCAAGGGACTGCTTCTGGTCGGCGCGAGCGATGGTGCGCGGGTGTGGATCGATCGGCGCATGGTGTCGACCAACGACGCCTCTCGCCTGGAACGAGACGACGAGGACGTCATCCGGCTCGACCTGTCGGCGGGGGAACATTCGATCGTCATCAAGCTCCACAACCGGCAGGCCTGGTGGGCGGTGCGGACCCGCATCGTAGATGCGGCATTCGCGCCGCCACGCGGCGTGTCGCTGAGGCTTCCGGGCACGAGCGACGGCGATGCTCGTTCCCTCTTGCAGAAGATGACGGAGATCACCGTCGATCGTGGCATTTCGCCGGCCGGATTTCGCCCGACCGTCAGCGTGTCATTCCCCGGCGGACTTCCCCGAGGAACCGATCGCTTCGTCCATGTCGGCGCCGCGGTCCGCGCGGGGGGCAAAGTGAGCTCGCTTTTCGGACTCGACGCCGGCGAGGTTCCGCTCGGGGCCTCGGGTCCCAGCGAGCTGCGCGTTCAACTCCCGCCCATCGCGGCCGACGAGATCAGCGATGCCGAGAATGGCGGTGAGCTCGGCATCTCCGTGGAGGTGGCGGGGCGCAAGCTAGACGCGCCGCTCGCGCTGCGCCCCTTCATGCGCAAGGCAATGGCCGCCGCCGACCAGGCGCTTTCGCTCGCCACGACGCCGAGCACCTTCCTCAGCGACCCGGCTGTCACCAAGGCGACGATCGAACACTTGCGTGACCGCTTCGCGCGCCACGTCAACGCCGGAGACACCGATCTCGAAGCGCTCGCCGCCGACGCTCGTACGATCGTAGAGTTCAAGACCGACCTCGAGGCCCAGAAGGACCCGCTGCGAGTGCACGCCGGCGTCCGCCGTTTCGCCTACCGATCACCGCTCGACGACGAGCTTGCGCCTTTCGGGATGTACGTGCCCGAATCGTACGCCGAAAACCCGACTGCCAACGGCAAGACCTATCCCCTCACCGTCATCTTGCACGGCCTGAACGGCAAGCCGCTCTCGTTTCTCCAGGTATTTTTCGGGCACGACAGGGAGGGGCGCGACGTCGAATGGGAAGACCGCCACATCAGCAGCGTCGAACCGGTGGAAGGATTCGTGCTCGCCCCCAACGGTCACGGAAACGCCATGTACCGCGAGCTCGGCGAGCGCGACGTGGTCAAGCTCATCGATTGGGCGGAGGGGTTTTTCCCGATCGACAAGAACCGCATTTCGATCAGCGGCGCGTCGATGGGCGGCACCGGGGCCGCTTCCATCGCGTTTCGCTACCCCGACCGCTTCGCGGCCGCCGAGCCCCTCTGCGG
>DASWDH010000510.1:0-4437 GCA_036395495.1 Polyangiaceae bacterium | reverse complement strand
TCGACGGCAAGCCCATCGCGAGTTCGCAGCGGCTTCTGCTGACCGCCGTGGCTCAGGTGGCATCGAGCCCGGGCGACAAACTGCCGTTCTTGGCCGAGCCTATCGAAGGCACGATTACCCTGAAGGGGGCCCGACGCCTGCGCATGGTGCCGCTCTCCTCTCGAGCCAATCCGTCGAGCGCTGGCGGGAGCGAAAAGATGAAAGCCATCGGTCCTGCTTCGAGCACCGGCCAAGCGCTCACGTTCCAACTGACGCGCGGCGTTCCCACGCACTGGTTTCTCTTGGTGCCCTGACGCCCGTCAAGCCTCCACCGGTTTCTTGCCGACGAAGAAGGCGTCTACGGTGACCAGTTCTTGGTCGTCATAATGCTGAAGCTCGGCACGAAGCTCGGGCGTGAGCAGAGTTTTCAGATGTTCGGATTGCCCATAGTCCTCGAGGTACTCTCGGACAGCCGGGTACTCGGCGAAGAGTCGCCGCCAATCGTCGAGGCGCCACTCGTTCAGATAGGCACTTGGTCGGACGAGCTGGCGCGTCCTCGATCGGAGGTGCGCCCAAGCAGGAAGGCCGTCATCACCGCTGGCGCTATAGCGAAAGTCGTGATGGCCGTTCGTGGCCGTGTACAGGTGGATGCCGACATAAAAAACCCCGCCCGGGCGAAGCGCGTGCCAAGCATTGCGCATCGCCGCTACCGGATCGCTCAGATGCTCGAAAACCGACCACGACATGACCAGGTCGAACATGCCTTGGGGGAGTGGATCGCTGCAAACATCTCCCTGCATCATGATGGGATCGCGAAAGTCGCGGCTGCCGACGGCGCGCGCCCAAGCATTGCGCCTGGTGCGGTCGATGAGGAGCATTCTTCGGCCGGCCGTTTTGATGAGCCGGCCGATCCCGTTTCTGCGTAACATCAGCAGGTAGTCGCCAATTCCACTGCCTCGGGGGATCCAATCCAGATCGACCGCGGTGACGGCATTGCATTGGCCGAAATACCGAGCCCGCTCACATTGCTGGCCCGCTCCAACTTCGAGCATTTCCAGGCCGCGAACGGGTCGCCCGAGCATGGCGGCCATGCGTTCTTCGTCGCGACGCAGCCGCGACGCAAAGGTGGCCACCTGCCGCTCGATGGCTTCGCGCGCCACGATGGCCTGCACCGCTTGTCGAAAAACCTGCACAGCGCGCGTTTTGGTATACGTCTCTGGCTCTGCGGGTATCATTCCGAGAACATGCACACCGGTTCGCCCGGGCGGTCGTCGGACGAACGTAAGTGGCCGTTCGTCGCAGTAGCTACTTGGGAGGCCAGACGGCGAGCGGATCGTAGCAAAGAGACGAACCGCGCTTTCGCCAACTTGCAGCTCCCGTACATCGGCCCCTCGAGGCCGCAGACTGGAGATCTTGACGCGAGTGGCTGAGTGCGGTCCTTCTCGGCCATGGACGAGCGTTTCGACGGGAGCCTCTTCGGTCCTTCCCAGCCATGCTTCGGCTGCGCGCCCGATCACCCCATCGGTTTTCACCTTCAATTCGTGCGCGAAGGGGACGATGTGGTCACGCGCATGGTTCCCGGAGATGTCTACCAGGGGCCGCCCGGCATCATGCACGGAGGGCTCGTGGCGACGCTCGCCGACGAGGTCGGCGCGTGGGCCTGCATCGCGATGGCCGGGAAATTCGGGTTCACCGTGTCATTCAGCGCACGGTTCCTTCGCGGCGTGCGCATCGGAAAAGAGCTCGAGGCGCGCGGTCGCGTCGTGAAGCCCGGCTCACGCTTCATCGATGTCGAAGTCAAGGTGACCCAGGAGGCACAACCCTGCTTCAGCGGAGAGTTTCGTTTTCTCGTCCTGAACAAGGCAGGCGCCGAGAGGATGCTCGGCCGCCCATTGCCGGAGGCGTGGGAGCGCTTTGCGAGGTGAGCTAGCGAGCGGTTCGCCTCCGACGAGCGAGGAGCACGGCGAGGCCTAGGGTGAAGAGCGCGTATTGGCGCGACCCTCCGCCGGATGCTCCCGCGGCCGGCAGCACGCGGCACGCGCACCCGCCCTGCAGCTCCTCCGATGGATTCGCGTTCGAGCTTCCAGCCGTTGCGCGACTTCCGCCGGTGCCGGAGGTCGTGGTGCCCGCTTGCCCATTGCTCGATCCGGCGGTGCCCGAGCCTATGTCGGTGCCGCCCGTTCCGGCGTTCGTCGTGCCGCCCGTGCCGCCTGTGCCCGTGCTGTCGGCGCGCGCGTCGCGGCTGGAGGAAGCGTCGAGAGGAGGAGGCGGCGGAACGCCGCCACCGTCGTCGCCGCACGTTGTCGGTCCGGGCGCCGTGATCGGCGTGTTGTCGACGCAAACCGTGTCCCCCGTTCCGCCGTCGACGGTGCTCGTGCCGGTGATGTCGACTTTGATCGAGGCGCCATCCTGGTTCACCGAGAGCGTCGTGATCGCGACGCCGCCCGCCGGATCGGTGAACGTCTGGCCAACGGCGAGCGCGTGCGCCGTACCATCGCGCCCGGTGGTGACGGAAGGCGCCATGTCGAGCAGCCAGGTGTGTTCGCCGCGATTGTTGTTGCGCGAGGAGGTGTTGTTGTACCGAAAATCAGGTGCAGCGTTGATAAGCACGCTCGGCTTGAGCCCGGTGTCGAAGCCGATTGGCGAGCGAAGCTCGACGGTGTAGTAGGCGAGTTGCGTATTGCGCTCTCCGCCGCCTCCGCCGCCCGAGTTGGTGTAAGGGCGGACGTGCGGCATCGGCACAGCGAGCACCTGAATGCCGTTGCACGCTTTTTCGATCGGAAAGAGGTTGAACGTGCCGCTCTTTCTCACCCGGACGACGTTGCACTTCTGCGTATAGGTTCGGTACGTCTTGTGGTACGCGCTGAAGTGCCGGCATCCGCCGCCCATCGTGTCGTAGGGATTGCCGTACTCGTTGTGCTTACATCCATTGTTGGGATCATCCAGAAAAGCGACGGTCTGCCCGTTGGAAGTGCAGGCCATGCTCGAAGCGTGCGCGAGACCGAAGGAGTGTCCGGGCTCTTGAACCAGCACCACGCATCCGGCCGATGCGTTGTAGTACGTATTCTGTCCGCTCGAGAGCCCTGACCACGAGCATCCCGACGCGCGCGCCTGAAAATACCAGAGGTAGACGTTGGAGGCCCCGCCCACGTCGGCGTCGACCATCGGCTTGAGCGTGGTCGCCATGCTCGACGTGCTGCAGCCCGTCGTCATCGGAAAGTTGAGCACCGTGCTGACGACCTTGCCCGTGAGATCGTGCATGTTGTACGAGTTTTGTAGATAGTACGCTCGCACCGAATCGGCGTTGGTGAAGACCCGCTTTTGCAATTCTTCGGGCGTGATGGTGGCGTCCCTGGTTCCCAAGCCGATATCGACGATGGCCATGGCCAGCTTGGTCGGCGGGATCGGCGGCGCGCCGATGAGCGGTTGGTTCGTGGAGCCGAGGCCGTCGGCCGAATCGCCGACTGGTTCCAGCCGTTCCACGAAGATCTTTCCGTCTCGCACGACTCCCCACACCTTCACTTCACTCATGGGGAAAAGGTCGGGCGTTTCTCTGAGCACGAGCGAGCGCTCATCCTGCGGATTGCCGCCCACGCGGAGCTGGTACGTCGTTTCCGACGTGCCATCGTCGTAGGTGGCGATGGATTCGATCAGCTGCCCGCGCAGCGAGCCGTCATCCGTCGCGGTATTTTCTCGCGAGGTCGCCTGGTCGGAGCATGCCGATAGCGAGGTCGCGATGCCTATTGCAAAAGCTCCCAACGATATCGACCGAAACAATCGGGTCAGCGTGGTGCTCATGCGCCATCTCCTTCGTGGGTCAGGCGAGGCGAGGCAGCCCAACCGTTTGACTTGAGGGGAAACAGGGGTCGGTGGCCGAGTCCACTTCCACGCAAAAACTCTATTCGGTGTGGAAACGCCGCCCCAGTGGTCAAGATACTTACCACAGTTAGAGCCAATGGCTCCAGTCATCTCAATCGCACCCAGTCGATTTTGAGATTCTGCTATGGGGAAACGGTCGCCGTTATCGATTATGAGTTTTTGTGACGGCGCAGCCGCCGACGTGCAGCGAGCAGACCGGTCACCGCGAGCGCATAGCCGAACGCGTTGCCGGCCGTGCCCCCGGTGCGTGAGCTCCGCACGCGGCACGCGCAGCCCGCGTCCTCACCGCCATTTTCCGAGCCCGCTGTGCCGGCCGTTCCGATGCCGAGCGTTCCACCTTTGCCCCCTTGGCTGCCGCCCGTGCCCGTGGACGCACCGCCGGTGCCGCCACCCCCGACGACCGTTCCGCCGCTTCCACCCGATCCGGTGTCGCCAGCCGTGCCGCCTGTTGCGTCGTCGTTGGCTGTGGCATCGACCGTCACGTCGGGTCGCGTCGTCGCATCGAGCCCGGCCTCTTGTCGGCTCGCGTCGACACCGAGTCCACCATCCAGGTTACCGCCAGCGCACGGGTGCGTGGCT
>DASWDH010000509.1:0-5086 GCA_036395495.1 Polyangiaceae bacterium | reverse complement strand
CGCGAGAAATCCCAGGCAGGCCGTCGATGCGCACAACGTCCGCACCGCGGCGGCGCTGCACCACGATGACGCTTCGCCCGAACAGCGGGTGCCATGGGTAGCGAACCGCACCGGCAGCGCGCCATGCGGCGCGGCCGCCGTTGCCATCTTTGTATGCACTATGTGATGTGTTTGACCGATCCCAAGAGCATCCGTCGCTACCTGGCGAGGGTCGGCGAGCCGACCGAACCTCCGGCACGCTCACCCAGCCGCGGCCCTCCTTTTTGCAAGAGCGTCGTTCTGCGTCAGAAGATACTCGGGGGCGCCGATCTCGGAGCCTGAACCGACGGTCGGCGTCGGGAACCTATCCCGCTGCCGTGCCCGCGAGTCGCGATCTGCCCGCCGCTCGCAAAAGGGGACGACATCGACGCTTCGACCCCTTCTCCATGCATCGTTCGTCGGCCGGTCGCACCGCCGCCGACGGGGCAACCGGGCGTCACGTCGACCTGCCTTGTCGTCGCGGGGGCCCTTGTTTCACGTACGCGCCGAGGGTGATCGGGTCCTCGTCATCGGCGCGCTAGGAAACGTCGGGCGAGCCGCCGTTTTCTGCGCGAAGGCGCGGGGCGCAAGGGTGTGGGCAGGCGTTCGGCGGAAGCAGAAAGCCGAGGCAGCGAAGCTCGCCGCCGAGAGCGTCGTCGCGCTGGATGATGACGCCGAAATCGACGAACTCCCGCAGCTCGACAGCATTGCGGACACCGTCGGCGGCGACACGACGAAGAAGCTGCTCGGAAAGGTGAAGCCGGCCCGGCACCATCGGAAGTGTCGTCGGGGAGCCGGCGGGAGCCAAGGAGCGGGGCCTCGTCGTCGATGCGATGCTGACACGCCCGGACCCGAAGCGGCTCACCGAGCTAGGCCGAGCCGTGGCGGAAGGAAAGCTCGTCATTCCCATCGCGAAGAAGCTCCCCCTGACCGAAGCGCGCGCGGCGCACGCGCTCGCGGAAAAGAGCCCGGGAGGAAGAGTCGTTTTGACAGGATGACTCGACTTGGCTCTCCGGAAGATGCCATCGCGCGTGTCGCGCGCAGAGCGTACGATTGCGGGGTGCAGACGCCTGACGTGCGCGCCGCCTACGATCGCGTAGCCTCGACCTACGCGAAGCAGTTTGCGGGAGAGCTGGCCAACAAGCCGCTCGATCGTGCGCTCCTCGACGCCTTCGCAGAGCTCACGCGCGGCACGGGCACCGTCCTCGAAGTGGGCGGCGGTCCGTGCCAGGTTGGTCGTTACCTGAGCGATGGCGGAGTGCAGCTCGTTGGCACCGATCTGTCGCCCGCGATGATCGAGACGGCGCGCGCGCTGCATCCTGGCATGTCGTTGCGCGTGGCCGACATGCTCGACCTGGACGATCCCGACGCGAGCCTCGCCGGTCTCGTCGCCGCCTACGCCATCGTTCACCTAGCGCCCGAGCAGCTTCCCGACATGGCCCGCGAGTGGGCGCGCGTCGTGAGGCCCGGCGGCTGGTTGCTCGTCTCCTTTCACGTCGAGGAGGAGCGCGCGAGCCTACACCTCGACGAGTTCCTGGGCGAACGCGTGGCCATGGACTTCCGTTTCCACGCGGTTGCGGCGGTGCGTGGCGCACTCGTGCAGGCCGGCTTCGCCATCGATGCCTGTCTCGAACGACGCGGTCACGCCGATGTCGAGCACCCAAGTCTGCGCGCGTACCTCCTCGGCCGCCGCGGGTAGCACCACTTGTTGAAACCGTGGTCGCGGGAGCACGCACTACCTGCGGTGTCGGGCAACCGCTCGACCTCGATCCAAACACCGCTACCCGCGTTTCGCGCGTGCCGCGTCGATGCTCCAAATGCCGGCGCCCTTCGCGGCGATGAAGAGAAATAGCCAGCAGTAGAGCGCGGCGAGCTCGCCGCCGTTCACGATGGGCACGATGCTCCCCTTTGGCATCACGTGCCCGAGGAAGAAGGCGACCGCCATCTCGCCGCTCGCGATGAAGGCGACAGGCTCGACGAAAAGCCCGATGGCAATGAGCACGCCGGCCGCGAGCTCCAGCCCCCCCGCCCCGTAAACGATGAACGGCGGAGCCTCGGGCGGTACGCCGCCGAACATACCGAAGATCTTCTGCAGCCCGTGCAGCGTGAACATGAAACCGGCGACGATGCGCAACAGCGCATAGAGCCTTTCCATGTGTGGTTTCAAAAAGCCCATGTCGTCCTCCAACGCGTCGATGACCGTCGCCCAGCTACGACTCAGCTCTTCGTGGGTCATACGGTCGAGAATGTATCGGCTGTGTTTCGAGGATCGATAATACGTTGAAGGACTGACCATATAAAGCCTCGGGGCTCGCCCACATACCGTGCAGGTAGACGATCGCGGGGCGCCGCCGTTCCACCGATGCGGGTGCGTACGCGATCCCGCATGCCCCGCGCGCGCTCATGGCGCGCGGCGTTCCCGCGGCACCCGAGCAGGCATGGGACCAGCGACACGCCGCCGCGAGCAAGCCGATGACGAAGAGCCTCGGCTGGCATTGTAGAGCGATACTCTGGGTCTATATCGGGGTCCATTATTGCCGAGGCATGGCGCTTGGGGTACCTGAAGCACGAACCATGAATCTATCGATCTTCGACACCTCGACGGGAGCGCTTCTTCGCGTACGACACTCCTCTTTATCGCGATACGCCGCCGGTGCGAGGCGATCGCGTTCCCGGTGATTGCGGCGATGTTGCTGCTGGCCTGTGGCAACCCGAGTTCGGACAGCGGGGCAGCGCTTCGCAACGTGCAGACGTCGAGCAGCCGACGCAAGGTGGCCCCCTCGGGGTTTCTCCGCTTGAGCGGGCTTGTCCTCATGAGCATCGCGCTGGCGTTCGCACCGACGGCCTGCTGGTGGAGCGAGAATTCTCAAGAACGGAAGGATTGCGACAAGGCGCTCGAAATCGTGTGCCACTGTCCTTCGATCGATTGTGCGGCCAATCCACCCTTGCCCATCGTCCAAACCCTGCGCGCGTGCTCGGCCGACGAAATCTTTCGATACCGCGGCTATCATCTTTCCCTCTGCATCCAAAACTCCTCGGCCTACTGCACCGTTGTGAGTGGGCTCGTCACCTCGAGCACCAGTGTCTGCCGGGTGGAATGCTCCAACGAGATCGCCTGTGATCAGGAACAGGCCTGCCACGAATACCAGTTCTCCCGATGCGGCGTTCCGCCATCCGACGCAGGATCGAGCGATGCTCCGTAGACCAACTTCGTGGCCACTCGTGGTCGGCCTCTTCGTGGGCTGCAATGGTGCCGTGTTCGAAGTGAACGGGGTGGTGACGCGCTGCGACGATGCAACGCCGATCGTCGGAGCGCGAGTCCGTCTGGCCCTCGTGTCTGGTGTCAGCGGGAACGAGGAAGGAACGTCATATACATCGCCGCTCGGCAGATACACCGCCAGCCTCAACGAGCCACCGAGCGCCACGGCCCGCATCACCATCAGCAAGCCCGGCTACTCTCCCGTCGATGACACGCTGAACGGTGCTCCGAACGGCGACCGCAACTATTGCCTCAGCGCAGGTCCTTAGGATTACCGCGTCAGATCTATGGCGCGCCCTGCATGTCCGCATCGATCCGCCGCCGCACGTGCCGAAGACGAGATTGGCCTGTGACTGGCGGCACCCGAGGAAAGGCTGGCGGCGCCGTCCGGACATGGATCCCGAGGCTACGAGTTCCTTCGGCGCCTCGATCGCGGCCCGTGCTCGCTTTATCGAGACGTCGTCGTGGATCCCCCAAGGGTCATTGAAGCGCGCTTCTTCCTTCAATCCGTCTGCGTATCCCGCCACTCCGGCCGATCCGGCCGGCGTGGTGACGGCGCTGGTTACGATTACGATCCGCCGGAGGTTGTGGTTGCCTTGCACGTAGAGGTTCAGGCCGTCGAGGGCGAGTCCCACGGATTCGATGCGTGAGCCGATCAGAGATCACGAAGGCCCTAATAGACGAAAGGGGTCGCGACCAAGCGGCTGTCGATCCGCCGGTTCATCCAGATCACGATGCCATCGCCCTTGAGAAGAGGCGGGCTCCGCCGAGTGCCGTCGTGGATTCACCGGAGCGTTGCACGTTCGGTCCTTTGGGTCGTCGCTTCGGCATGCTCGGGACGCTTGCCGACGAGCGCGGGCCCCGACGCGGGCGTGGCGGCGGGCGGAGACGTCCCCATGACCGAAGGCGGTTCGCACCCGGTGTGGACGACCGGCGTCGGTGGCGAGGCGGGAGCCGTCGGATCATGGGGCAGCGCCGGGCTCGATGGCTCGCAGCATGAACGGCAGGGTGGCACGGATGCGAGCGTCGAGGATTCCGAAGGTGGCATTAGCGCCGCAATCGAAATGTGTCCACCCGCCGAGGCCCCCATTTTGCTCGGGGTCGCCGGACATCCGGAGGCTGAAAACAACGAGCTCCGATCGTTCGACCTGACGACCGGCACGGACCGTTCCTACCCCGATCCCGGGACTCCGAAGCCACTCGGGACGCTCAGTGGCGTCTATGGCAGCGGTATCACCGTCGACAAGGGCGCACACCGCCTCTACATTGTTGGCTCTAGCTCGGACAATCCGGGTTACGAGCACGAGCCAGCCCCGACGCGCATCTTCACCATCGACACGTCTTCTGGAGAGGTGTTGGGCCGACCTCCCTTGGGAGGTGATCTGCTCTTTCAAGCGATGACCGTCGATCGAGGCGGCGCGCTGCTCGGGCTCTTTTCCGGCGGCGGCGATCTGAGCTTTCGATCGATCGATCCCTCGACCGGCGCCGTGCAGCCGTACCGCGACATCGCGGGACTCGAGTGGGTCGGATGGCACGCGACCGATCCGATCGGCCGCCGCTGGTACCTTGTCGGAGGCACGCTCAGCGTGAGTGAGAACGATCACCATCCGGTTCGGCTTTTCACGATCGACATGGCGACGGGCACGGTCCTCGCGAGCCCCGCCGTCCGGTGGCCGGGCATCGATAGTCGGTCGCTCGTCGTCGACCGGGGGCACCGTTTGCTCGCCCTTTATTCAAACGGAGGTATCGAAGAGGTTCGCTCGATCGATCCCATGACCGGATTCGATTCGGCCTTTCCGGATCCGGGCA
>DASWDH010000508.1:0-9363 GCA_036395495.1 Polyangiaceae bacterium | reverse complement strand
GCGGGCCGAGCGAGGCAAGCTCGGCCGCGCCGATCGGCCCGGGGGAGAAGGCCTTTCGTAGTTGGATCGAGGCTCGTGCCGCGTACGCGTCGTCTCCGACCATGACCGTCGCGTGCACTTCCAGGTGGCGCTCTCCCGGCTCTCGCCGCCAAGCTCCCGATCCCATAGGCACGAGCACTGCCCCGCTGCCGTGCGCCCGGCGCGCGACGCTCGTCACGATCGCGAGGAGGGCCCCTTCCACTTCGGGCGCGAGAGGCGCGCGGGGATCGCCGATCCGTGGAGGGCGCCCCATGATGCGCGCGACCAGCGTTCTCGCGAGCTCCCGATCGACCTCCAGCTGGATACGCAGCGCATCGTCGGTCGTGGCCAAGGCCACCGAGGCGGCGTGAAAGGAAGATGGCTCTTCGACCGCTACCTTCACGACCGATACGAGCACGCGGACCCGTTGGCCGAGGGCCTCGGAGAGCGTTTGTTCGATCTTCCGCTCGTCGATCGCCCTTGCCACGGCGCGCCGCGTGTCGCGCAGGAGCCCGATGGTTTCCCGGGGTAACGTTTCGAGCGCACCCCAAGGATACGGACGGATGGTCGGTGCTTTCTCCACGCTGGGTCCCGGTAGCGATAAGACAGCGCGGATGATACGCTCGACACCTGGGTTTTTGGGAGGACCTCGGATGCGCTTCCGCCTACTCGTCTCCACCTTGTTGCTGGCGTTCTCCACGTCCGCCCTATCGTGGGCCGATCCCCAGATCAGCGTGGGGGGCTCCGTGAGCACCGGCGCATCGGCTCAGGCTCCCGCCGCGCCCGCGCCCGCGCCCAAGGCCGAGGTAAGGGGCAAAACTCCCTACGGCGCCAAGGTCGTGAAGGGGCACGGAGCTTACGCCGCCCGCGATTTTGCCGGAGCCGTCGCCGCCTACAAGGAAGCCATCGCAGAATCGCCCACCGACCCGTCGGGCTACTATTTTCTCGGCGAAGCGCAGCTGGCCGCCGGAAATATCGCCGAAGCCGACGCGAGCTTCGCGACCGGTCTCGCCCGAGTGGGTGCCAAGGACGACATGCATGCCAAGCTCTTGTTCGTCATCGCCGATCTGCGCGAGCGTCAAGGCAAGTGGCCGGAGGCCAAAAAAGCCTGGGAGCAATACAGCCAGTTCGTGTCGACCCACCCCAACGCGAACGGCTACATCGCGACCGCCACCGAGCGCATCAAAATGGTCGACGTGCACGTCGATCTCGAGACGAAGTACGGGGAAGTCAAAAAGCGCATCGAGCAGCGCCTCAAAGAGACCACGTCCCCTCCTCCGCCTCCCGACGACGGGCCGCAGGGTCCTACCAAGAAGAAATAGCTCGGCTGCCTTCTGGTCGGTGAGCCGTGAGCTGGGCCGTTACCGCAGCCATCGGATTCTTTGCCGTCATTCCGCCGGTGGCCGTGTTGGTCTGGGCGTTGCGACTCTGGGGTCGTGCGCGCGCTCCGCGCTCGCTGACGGCGATGGCCGGCTTGCTCGCGTCAGCCGCCGTCGTTGCGATCGTCGCAGCGATCGTCCTCGTCGTTTTTACCGAGACGGCTCTCTACCGGGGCGATCTCGATCTGGTGGACAAGGCGAAAATCTTGGCCGCGGGCATTTACGAGACCACGAACTTGACACTCGCCGCCAACGTATTGGCCGCGTTCGCGGCGCTCGAGCTCGCGATCTTGAGCTGGAAATACCGACGCCGGTCGAATTAGCGTCCGACGGAGATGACGATGTCGCGCATGGTGGCTTCATCGGCCCGGCGCGCGAAATTCTGGAGCTCGGGATAGGCAGCGGGTTCCACGCGGCCCGCGGGAATGTCGATCACGCGCTCGAGGACGAGATTCTGCCCCTCCTGCCGATCGCGCACGGTCACCTTGCGGTCGCGATCCTTGATCTCGATGGGCGCGAGCGACGAGACCACACGCGCCCCCGGTGGAAGCTTGAACGAAAGTCGAATCGAAGCGTACGTCGGCTCGCCCAATAGGAGAGGCGTTTGGCGGCGCGGCAATCGGGTGATCTGCGAAATCCGAATCGGAAAGGGGGGAGCCATCACCAAATCGCGGCCGCGGCGCCGTGCGAAGTCGGAGACCCGCACGCTCATGCGCATCACGATGGGCTGATCGAGATCCGCCTGATTCTCGACCGACATTTTGCCGAGCCTCGCGCCCGGGATGGCTTGCGCCAGCAGCTTGCCTTCGATCACGTCGTGGAGTTGTGCGGGGGGAAGCTGCTCGAGGCCGGCGCGCAGCCCCATCGCCGCCTGGCCCACAAACTTCTGTGCGAGCTCGATCGCCGCGGTTCCGTCCCCCTGAATCTCGCCGGTGCCTTCGTAGAGCACGCCGTCGGAAGCTCCCTGGGCGGTCGTGGTTTCGCGCGGCGTGCCCGGGATCAGGCGGTAGACCGTCTGGCCGCGAAGGCCCGCCGGCACGTATCCGTAAGGTGCGAACTTGTCGTGCACCGTCATCCATTCGGGCTTGGCCCCGCCCACGCGAATGATGAAGTCGTCGAACTGTTCGGCTTCCGAGATCGCTCCGAGCGGCGGCGCACTCAGTTTGTCCTTGGTGACCGCCATCTCCACCGGGATTCCGAGCGTGCGGCACAGATAGATGAAGGCGCTCGCACGGTTGCCCGATTTTCCGATGATCACCCGACGCCCGTCCGATTCGCGGCCGTCTTCCACGTTGGCGAGTATCCACCGATAGAGCTTGCGCGCTCTCTGCTCATCGCTTCTTTCTGCCCCCACGATCTGAGCGGCGACGCGACCGAGGCGCGGATCGCGCGGCAGCTCGTCGCTCGCCGCGTCGGCAAGTCGGCTCAGATGGTCGGAGAGCGAAATGCCCCATCCGATTCGTACGCTCGGCAGAAACTCTTGGATGGGGGCGCTGGCCGGCTCCTCGGGCGCGGCCGGGCTTTTGTCGACGCGCCATCGCCTCACCAGAAGGGGCCCATCTTGGCGGATTTTCGGCGGGGGGACGTCACCTCGGGTTTCGATGACGAGCGGCCGGTCCTTGGGAGCGATGACCACGAACTCGCTGCGCCAATAGGCAACGTCGGCCTCGCGGAAGAACCAGTGAGGTCCCAAGTATCGATGACCGAGCTGCCCGTCGCCTCCGCGCGTGGTGATGCTTTCGGTCTCGATGTAGTCGCCGATCTCGAGATGCGGCATCGTGGCGGTCTGTTTGCCGGGCACCAGCTCCGGCTCGAGGATGGTGCCGTCTTTTTTGATGACCCTCATCTTGAGTAGAAGCCCGTCCGGCAGCTTCTGCTCGGCCATCTTCCCGATCGCCTCTTGCGATTGAATGCGGATGAGCTCGTGCTCGAGCATTCGGCTGCTTCCATCCGGGTGGACCCACAAGGTCGAGTAGTCGAGCACGCGCGCAGCGTTGCCCTCCATCTCCGTGCCGGACGCCTGATAGGCTTTCACGATGGCAATGCCATCGAGTCGATAAGGCTCGAGCTCCGTCATTCCCTCCACGAGCTCGACCGCCTCGGCGAGCTCGACCAAGCTTCCCCCGGCGAGAATCGCGTCGGCGACGGCGTGACGCAACGCGAGCTTGTTGCCGGTGGCGAAGCGAGCATCGGCCAGACCGAGGCGGAGCTTCGCGTCGCGCGGCCTCCCGGCGAGAGCCCGCTCGAGCATCGGGAGCGTGCCGGCGCCGTCGCCCCCCCGCGCCATCACGTCGATGATCCGATCGGCGATGTCCTTGCGATCCGGACGACGCTGCCCGAGGCGCTTCAACTCTTGGACCGCGGCCGGGTAGTCGCGGCGGGAAAGGGCGCGGTCCACCTCGATTTCGCTGTCCGGATCCAGGCTCTTGATGCGCGCCGCGATGCGATCGCCCTCCAGGTGACGCCCCTGGTCCTCGAGAACCTCCAGCACGTCCTGCAAGACGCGCACGTTGCGCGGAAATCGCGTGGCGAGCTCCTTCAAGAGGACCGAACGCTCGGCGATCCAATTGAGTCGTCCGTAGAGCTGGGCCAACCCCTGTGGAATTTCGGGCACGTCGCGGAAATGATCGGCGAGCTTGCGAATCTCCTCGACCGCATCGGGGAGCCCCTTTTTCTCCGCGCCATCGAGGGCCAACCAGAACCTCGGCCACCACAGCTCGGGGTCCTTGGCTGCCGCGCGCTGGCGCATATCGCGCGCCAGATCGTGACGATCGCTCTCCGGGAAGATGGGATCCTTCTCTGCGAAGATGGCCGCCATCGCCAGCGAAGCGGCCGTTGCCTGGCTCGGCTCGTTGACGAGCGGTTCGATGAGCACCGATGCCACGTCGTCTTCTTCTTCGACATGGGCCAAGTAGCTCCCGAGGTAGCGGGCGAGATCGTCGTCGACTCCAACCGGTTTGCCGTCCTTCACGAACTGAGCGAGCACGTTGGGGTCATCGAGCACCACGGGAGGCGTGAGCACGTACGGCGGCCTCGGATCGTCACTCGACTCGATCCCGAGCGGAGTCCCGTCCGGCTTCATCAATCGGATCGACGTTTCGGGATTAGCGATGCGAGCGAGAATGCGATGGCGGCCGGCCGACAGTCGAACGCGCACCGCGAACTTGCCCCATACCCCCCACGTGCGCGTATCGCGATCGAGCACGACTGCGTCGTCGATGCTGACCCGATAGGCGCCCTGCACGGCAACGAGTAATTCGCGCTCCGCAGGAAGATCGATGAACGTCTCCGTATAGAAGATGCCGCCGGCGACGGGTTCGGTGCTTTTCACTGGGCACCCGTGCCGCTCGGTAGCGACGACGTGCGGCGCGACGTGGATGCCGGGGTCCGGCGACCAGGTACGCGGCCACGGACCGGCCTTTTCGGCCTCGAACACACGCCGTCGATCTTGCGCTGCGCCGTGCCCGAACGGGCCCGCCAAGCGAAGTTTTCGGATGCATCCATGGCGGCTGGCGAACGTGTCGATCGCGCCGGGTTTGGCCGCCTCGTACGCTCGCTGCGATGCCCAGCTCACGAGCTCGCCGCGCCCGCGCCATCCGATCGCGCCGGGCTGGTCGATGGAATCTTCGACGTTCGCACTCCCTTTTTCCCAGAGCTCGGCGACGTTCGGCGCGAGCCCGAGCAGGTGATTGGTCGAAAACCAAGCGATGAGCGGGGCGCGCGGGTCGGAGGACGAGCGAGCGGAACGCACCGCCTCCAAGTACGCATACGCGGCCGACTCGAGGTGCCCGTGGCCGCCGTCGTCGATCGCCCTCGCGAGCGACGCGTACATTCCGCCGCGCGGGAGCTTGTCCAGGCGGGCACGCGCCTCGCGCGCTTTGGGAACTTCACCACCCTTCGACACGAGCTCGTAAAGCAACCAGCGTCCTACCACGTCAGGGTCGCTCGAGCCCCGCGCGGCGCGACGCGCGGCTTCGACGCTGGCCGAAGCGCGCGGCACGTTGGCAAAGCGGCACGCCGCGAGCATCATGGCCATTGCAACGAGAAGGGCCTGACAGCCAGACGCCTTCGCCACGACGACGCGGCTCACTTCGCCGTCCCTACCACCAGCCGCTGCGCGAACGCACGATCGGTTGCTTCACAGAAGGCGCGCCAGGCCGGGTATTCGGCGGGCGTGATGCGCGTTTTCGCAAATGCGACTCGGGTCTTGATCGTGACTTTGTTCGCCGACACCTCGGCGCTGATCATGAAGCTGCCGAACGGCGTCTTTTGCTCGGCCGGTTCGGGGGACGTGCGGACTTTGAAGCTCGGTGGCAGGTGGATCACGAATTCTTCTTCGAGCGCCGATCGAACATGAATGCGAATGTCCTGTTTGCGCGCCGACAGCGAGGCAAAGGCAGGGACGAGCCTACCGGTGGGACCGACCGGAATCGCGATGTCCGATCCATCGCGCCGCCCTAGGATGGTGCTCTTGCCGCGCGCGTGCACCTTGACCGGTTGCTCGATGTCCTCGAGGTCGCTCATGTCGAGGGCGGTCGCGGCCGGCGCCAACTCGAAACCGGAAAACTCACCGGCGAGGTCCTGGGTGAACCGCTCTCGGCGCGTGGCCTTGGCGTGGTAGCGCTGTCTCTCCTCGGCGGCCAGCGCGCCGCTCGTTTCCGCGCGGATTTCGAGTTGGGCCGAGCCGTCGACTCCGAGGGTCGCGTCGACCTTGCGAGCGCGGCGCGTTTGTTCGGCCTCCGGTTCTGGCAGGTGAACGAGCTTGCCCTTGCCCGACTCGTCGACGATGAGGGCGAGCGCGCCCCGATCCATCGCCGGCAGCTCGTTCGATCCGGTGTACTCGGCGGTGCCGTCCAGAAAAAGACTCATCGACGGAACGTAGGCGATCGCGTGATCGAATGGCGCAAGGCTCGCCGGTTCGGTGGAGAACTCGCCGCGCATGCCGGTCCGCACCAGCACGAGTGAAGCGGGAATCCCTGCCTCCTTCAGCATCGTCACGATGAGCGTGGCTTTGTCTTTGCAATCGCCCCACCCGCGCGCGAACGTGAGCGCGCACGGCCGCGGCTTGTAACCATAGATGCCGAACTCGAGCGCCACGTAGCGCGTGCGCTGCACCACTTCGTCGTAGATCGCTCGAACCTTGGCGGCTGGATCGGTGAGCCCTTTGGTGAGCGCGGTGACACGCCTCCGCACCTCGTCGTCGGGCTTCAGCTGGTCCCGTGCGAGTCCCGCGTACCAGGTGGCGACCTGATCCCAGCTCTTGTAGGTGGACACGTGCACGTGCCCCAGCACCTCCCCGAAGGGGGGCATCTTCGGCTCCGGGAAAAGAGGGGCGATCTCTGGCACCTTGAAGCTGTACACGCGGGTGTCCCCCTCGACCGCATCGGCGCGCGCCAGGCCGGGCAAGGGCGAGGCGTGGAAGTAAAACGATCGATTTTTCGGCGTTCGCAGCACGTACTCCGCCCCGTACACCGGGACCGGTTCTTGTAGGTAAACGATCTCGCCGAAGTAGTCGGAGAGCTCGTTGCGCTGGCCGACATCTTCGATTCGGTAGCGCAGCTCGACGACGTCGCCAGCGTTGAGCCGCGGGAAGTGCACGTAGAAGGTGCGCGCCGACGTGTAGGTGGCGATGGCCGGATTGTCGGCCGGCCCTTCGCCGCTCTCGATGGCCTCGTCGATCTTACCCCCTTCGCGGTAGACGCGGGCAGCACGGAGCTGCACGACCTCGCTGTCCGCTTGATAAGCGAACGCGTACTCGCGAGCGGCTGCCGCCGCTTCGTCGGTGAGCGGCTGGAACACGACCTGATGAAAGCGCGAGGCGAGCCCGTTCTGGTACACCGTGGTGACCGTCAAGTCGCGCAGCGTTCGGCGGTGGTGGCCGCCAGCCGCGAGTTTGCGCTTTTCGAGGAAGCGTTCGGACGGCCAGGCGTACTGCTCGTCGCGACGCGCTTTGGGGGGTTCGATGTGCTCGACGTACTCGCGGACGTCCTTCTCCTGCGGCCGGATGGCCAGAATCTGGCGCAAGAATTTGAGCTGCTCTTCCTTCTTTCCCGATTCGGCGTAGAGGTCGGCCAGCGCACGCAGCGTCTCGACGTCCTCCGGTGAGAGCTCGAGCCCTCTCTTGTACAGCGCGATCGCCTGTCCCTCCTGGCCGAGAGCGCGGTACGCGCGCGCCGAGATGGAGAGCGCCCACGACGAGTCGGGACTCGCTGCGAGGAGGCGCTCGATCCATCGCGCCGCCGCCTTTTGGTCGCGCCGCCTGACGGCGAGATCGATCCGCTCGCCCAAGTAGTTGGTATCGTCGAACCTCAGCGCCGAATAGCGGCTGGCCGCCTCGTCGCCTTCGGTCGTGCGCCCTACGTCGCGCAAGGCGGTGGCATAGACGCGAAGGAGCGCCACCGAGCGCGGGTTTTTCTCGAGAGCCGACTCGAGCGTGAGAAGGCCGGTCCGCTTGAGACCCGCCTCTCGGTAGAGCTCGACGCGCCCGAGGACGCCTCGAATGTTGGCGGGATCCTGGGCGAGCACCTGGTCATAGAATGGCGTCGCGTCGCGCCAGTTGGTCCCCGTGCGGGAGAGCTCCGCCTGCGCGAGGAGGAGCTCGATAGGGTGCGAGCTGTCTCCCACCAGCGCTTGAGCGCGGTTCAGCCATTCGCGCTTCTCGTTGCGATCGTCGGAGAGCTCGGCCGCGAGCAGGTGGCGCGCCAGCGTCGCGCCCGCTTTGGCGGCTCGGCGCGCGAGATCCTGCGCCAAGTGCTGGGCGGAGTCGTCGCCTCCCGTCAGGTAGAGGTAACGCGCATACGCCTCGAGCACGTGAGGGTCGGTTTTCTTGTTCGCAACCAGCTTTTCGAACGTGGGGATGGGGCCGAAAAGAGCACTCTTGGCGCGCGGGGTGCTCTCGCTGCTGGCGTTCTTCGCTGCCTCGGCAGCGACCGACGCATCCGCGGTGAACTCGAGCGACGGGTCGGGGGCTCCCGACGCATCGGCCAGTCGGAGCGACAGCATCGGGCCCTCGTCGTCGCCGCACACTTTGACGGTCAAACGATTCCAGCCTTTGGCGAGCGCCACCGGAACCGCGAACCGATCGGCATCGAGACCGCGGTAGGCCGTGTCGACCAGCACTTCGGTCCCGTTCCAAAACAGCTTGAACGCGCCGGACGCGCCCGCCCAAATCGACCCGGTGCGCGCGGCACCTCCCTTGGCGCGCACGAACGTCGTCGCGTATGCGCAAACCTTCTCGCGAGGGCGAATCAGATCTCCGAGGTCGAGCCAGCCGTAGCCGTAAACGTCGGGCGCGAGGCGCCATCGGACCGGGCGCTCTTTGCCATCGTATGGGCGAGTCAGATCGATCGGCTGGGCCAACTCCTTTTCGGGCGTGAATGGGTGATCGACTCCGTCTTTGCCTTCGTTGTCGAAGGGGCCCAAGACGAGCCACCTATCGACCATGCCCACCGCACGTATCTTCGCCTTTGCGGCTTCGAGGTCGCCGCGGCGCCTGCGTCCGTAGGCACCGATGATCGACGCATAGGCACGAAGAGGAGCCGTTGCCGACTTGTCCCGCTCGAGGATGGCGATCGTTTCTTCGACCTCGGCGGGATCGGTTTGATCCCACTGACGCCAGACGGCGCGGATCGCGGCGTACCTCTCGACGCCTTGCGCCTGACGCAGCTCGAGCGCTGCCCGCTGGAACGACGGCGATTCCGCGCCGCGTGCCACTCCGCCGAGAACGACCGCTCCCAACAGCAACGCGCGCAAGACCCAAATGGCGCGTCGCGCGGCGGGGAGGACGAAGTGCACCGCACGGTTTTCCCGTGGCGGCCGCCTCCGGTCAAGCCCGCGCTGACAACGACACCCTTGGGCGGAATCCGCGGCTCCCGTTGCCCGCGCCTGCGAAGATCCGTAACTGGCTAGGTTCCGATGGCTGGTGGGGTTGATTTTTACGGGGAGGCGGAGAGGCGGGGAATTTTTG
>DASWDH010000507.1:0-2295 GCA_036395495.1 Polyangiaceae bacterium | reverse complement strand
CGCGGCGGCGGTGCCTCCGGATGACGAAAAACTCGGCCATGTCGCATACCCCTTCGTCGGCCGTGAGGCGGCTGCGCTCCTGTACGAGCGCGAAGCCGGCCAACTTCTCGTCGACCCGGATCAGGAATGCGTGGCACCGCGGGTCCTTCCAATACGCGTCCAGCGAAGGCACCAGGAAGCGCCCGTCGTCACCCACGTCAATGCCGAAGATCTCGCTCAAATCGTAGACGTAGAGCTCGAGCAGCGCCGTCAGGCGGGTGCGCTCATCGGGGCCCGCTGCCATGACCTGCACGTTCACGTCGAGATCACCCAAGGGACGTCACCGGACCCTACCATGGCCGGTACGCCGGCGGGTGTGCGCACCCGTCGGTGCCCCAGGCTGCGCTATTTTGAAACCACGAACGAGCTTCAGCAGGCTTGCCGTCTTTGTGAGCGCCGGCGTGGTTTTTCGTGATTTCTTTGGTGCCATGCGGACACTATGCCGAACGGAGCCAAGGCTCTCCTTAGCACCGCTGACGCCATAGGACGTGAATACGCCGTCGCCGCAGGTCGTCGATAGACGCCAGGGACCGCTTACTTACTTAGGGAGCTTGCAATGAAGGCCAATCGAATTGTCGTAGGAGCATTGGTCAGTTGGGTCATGGTCTTGGTTTGGACGGCTTGTTCGGGCTCGAGGTTCGAGGCCTGTGCGCCGGGCGAAGAAGGATGCGAATGCTTGTCCGGCGGCGACTGCAGGGTCGGTCTCACGTGCGTCTCGGCACACTGCGTGAATCTCGATCCCAGCACGACGATCGGGTCGGGCGGAGCGGGCGTTGCCGGAGCATCCGGCCAGGGTGGAGGAGGGGCGGGGGGCGAAAAGGTTGAAGGCGCCGGCATGGGCGGCGGCGGCGGCTCCGGAGGTTCGGCGGGACGAGGAGGGGGAGGGGTAGGCGGCGGTTCCTCCGGAACGCAAACACTCGGCGGATCGTGCAAGGCCGATGGCGATTGCGTTCAGGGTCTCGGATGCATCAAGCCGACCGACAAGATTGGGGTGACGTCGGGGGGCATCGGCAATGGCCTTTGCACACGCGACTGCACGCTCGACATCAACGGGTGCGGTGCGAACGGAAGCTGCGTCACCCTGGATGTGACCGCGAGCGGGTCCCCGAAGATGGTTTGCCTCGAGAAGTGTGCCATCGGTCCGAACGTCGCCAAGTGCCACGGACGTCAGGATGTCGCCTGCGGTCCGCTCGATCGGAACGACACCGTGTTTGGGTGCATTCCCCTCTGTGTGACCGATGCCGATTGTGCTGGGCGCCGGTGCGACCCGTCCACCGGCTCTTGCGTCGACGTTCCCTCGACCGGAAAGCTCCTAGGCAGTGGTTGCACGGTCATCGCGGGACAGTCGAACGACGAGTGCGCGGGAGGCGTGTGTTTGCCCATCCAGGCGAGTCCACCCGATGGTGGACCGAACCCCGGCGTCTGTTCGGCACTCTGCCGTTTCGGCACGGCGACGGCTTGCGGTTTCCGTTCGACGCCCCTCGGCGCGGGCCCCCCGGCCGGCGCCTGCGCTGTTCCGTACGACGAAGGCTACGACAAGGGCGATCTCGGCTTATGTCTTCAGCTCTGCGATGCGCCGTCCGACTGCCTCTACCACGCGCCCAATTGGACGTGCCGAACGGATATCGTGGTCGGCGGGCACTCGGTTTGCTTGCTGCCGGATCTTGCCCGGCTCAACCTCACGCGTGAGGGGGACGAACCTCGATGAGCGCAACGGGCAACGTCGCGAATACTTGCTCGAGATCCAGTACGCATGCGTCGTTCGACTTCCGTGGAAGGAGCCGGTTCGTGAGGATGTCGCGAAACTCGTGGCGCTCGAGCCAGGCAGGCACTTTCACGAAAGTCTCGCGCCAACACTCGCCGACGGGCGCACCGGCTCGTTCACCGAAACGGGTGAAAAAGCGCCCCACGATCGCGACCGCTGCTTTGTCTCGTCCGGTGCGGGCAAACGCGACCACCTGGGACGCGCTTCGCCCTTCGACGTCGCACCTTTCGTAGCCGCCGTCACGAAAAAGCGGCTCGTTCGCCCGACGAAACCTGAGAGCCAGCGCCGTGACGAGCAGCTTGATGCGACCATCCTCGGGCCTTTGGAAAAGCTCGCGCGCGAGCGCCGCCGGATCGCGTTCCAAAGCAGACAACAGCTCGTCGAGTGCCCGATGGCGGTCCGCGAAATCGATGGGGCGGCGGTTGTCGGGATCGACCAAGTTGAAGCTCCAGTATTCCGACCCCTGGTAGAAGTCGGGAATGCCCGGCGCC
>DASWDH010000506.1:0-10245 GCA_036395495.1 Polyangiaceae bacterium | reverse complement strand
GAGCGCGGCCGGCAGCATCCCCGCCGAATCAGAGGCGACTACGGTCTCCAAACGGCGCACTGGACCTACAGTTCGCACGACGGAATGTTGCGCAATCCAGCGGACATCGTGGCGCGCATCGAAGCGGGGCTTCGTCCGGGGGTGATTCTGCTGATGCACGACGCGCTTGCCGACGAATCGACCCTGCCGGGTCGCTACGTCGCAGCGCGCGACGCCACGCTGGCGGCACTTACCGAAGTGGGGGCGCTGCTCGCGCTCCGCGGCCTTTCCGCCGTCACGATGAGCGAGCTTCTCCGCCGAGATTGAAGAAAGCTCGATAGGTGCGCGCCATCGCGCGCGCCTGGGCGGCGCGGGAAAAGAGCGGCGCTCTCTCGAGGCCGCGACGAATGAGCTCGGCGCGAACGTCCGGCTCTCGACACACGCGTACCAGAGCGTCGGCGATGGCGACCTCGTCTTCGGCGTCGACCAGAAGAGCGGCATCCCCGGCGACTTCGGCAAGCGAGCCCGCATGAGTCGTCACGACCGGGCAGCTGGACGCCATCGCCTCGACGACCGTGAGACCAAAGCCCTCGCAACGGGAGACGAGCAGATGCGCGCGCGCCGCGCGATAGAGGACCGCGAGTTCGTCGTCGCTCACGTACCCCAGCCGCTCGACAGCTTCCGAGACGCCGAAACGCCGGGCTTGCTTCTCGACGGCTTCGATGTGTTCCGTTTGCAGGTGACCGGCCCAAGCGAGAACGAGATCGAGGCCGCGCTGGCGGGCGCGCACGAGACCGCTCATCATGCCCTCGGGATTTTTGCGCCAGTCGGATCCTCCCACGTAAAGGACGAAGGGGCGTCCGGCGAGATGGAAGCGATCGAGCGTCGCCCCGGCGGAGAGGCCCGGAGGGCGGGACCACCAGCTTACGTCGATGCCGTTGTAAACGCGAACGATTCGCCGCGGCGGAACACCGAGCAGCGAGATGGCGTCGTCGCGGGTAGCGTCGCTGATCGCAACCACCAGGTCGGCACTCTGGTAACGACGCCGTTCGATGCGTTTGCCCACGAAAGCTCCGCCGTCGCGAACGCCGAAGTAGCGATCGGGAAACTTGGTGGGCACCAAGTCGTGGCAGGTCACGATCTTCTTGCACCCGGCGAGACCGAGAAAGAGTGGCGTCGCGTGGGGATCGCAGATGTGCACGGCATCGGCTCCCACACGCTTCGCCGCGCGCCAGAGCGCGATTCTCTGCCGGTAGGCCCAATGATAGAACTCGGTTTCCGTCGGAGCGGCGGCCTGTGCGCCACCCCGAAACGCCGCGATGTCCCGGGTCACCTGGTAGCCGCCGGTCCACGAGAGCGAGGTGAGGCCCAAAATCTCGATGCCGGCGAGCTCGTCTTCGGGCAGCTCCGACAGCCCGATTGCGAGCTCGCGAATGTAGCGACCGATTCCGCGAGGACCGCTCGGGGTGTCGAGCGGCGTCAGATCGAGCAGCAGTCGCTTGGGGGAAGTCACGGGCCTCATGCTCCGAGCAGCGCACGGTAGGCCTTGGCCATCGCGCGCGCTTGCACGCCGCGCGAAAACCGGGGCGCGCGCTCGCGACCGCGCCGTGCGAGCAGCGCTCGCAATTCGGTGTCGGAACAAACGCGCGCCAACGCCGCCCCGATGGCAGCAGGGTCGGCCGGGTCGACGGTGAGCGCCGCGTCGCCTGCGACTTCAGATAGCGAACCGCCGCGCGTCGTCAAAACGGGGCAGCCGCATGCCATGGCCTCGACGACCGTGAGTCCGAAACCCTCGCACCACGAGACCAACACGTGCGCGCGCGCGGCGCGGTAAAGGACGGCCAGCTCCTCGTCGCTGACGTATCCCAAACGACGCACCGCCTCGGCAACGCCGAGGCGGTGACTCATCGCGTCCACCTCATGCGCATGGTCCGCTCTCAGCTTGCCGGCCCAAGCCAAAAGCACATCGGCGCCGGCGGCGCGCGCACGGGCAAGTCCCCCCAGCATGCCCTCGATATTCTTGTGCCAGTCGCTCCCGCCGACGTAGAGAACGAATGGTCGTTCGTACAATCCAAAACGCTCCAGCAGCTGCCGCTGCTCGAGCCTCGGCTCGGCGGCCCAGCGCTCGACGTCGACTCCGTTGTAGATGTGAACGACCTTTTCGCTTCGGAGTCCCAAGTAGGCGCAGGCGTCCTGTCGCGTCGCTTCGCTGATCGCGATGACCAGATCCGCGCTCCGATACCGTCGCTTCTCGATGAGGAGGCCGAGCATCGGCCCACCGTCGCGGACTCCGAAGTAGCGCGAAGGGTAGCGCGCGGGAATCGTGTCGTGGCAGGTCACGATTTTTTTGCATTTCGTGAGGCTCATCAAAAGCGGCGTGCAGTTGGGATCGCCGAGATGAACGGCCGCTGCGCCGATCGAGCGCACTGCACGCCAGAGGGCGAAACGCCGAGCGTAGGCCCATCGGTAGTGATCCTTCGCCGCAGGCGAAGTCAGCTCGGGACTGCCTTGAAACGAGGTGATGTCATCGGTCACCCGGTATGCGCCACCCACGTCGAGGTGCGTGAGCGCTTGGAACGCGAGTCCCCCGCGCTCGGAGGAAGACAGCTCGGCGAGACCGCGCGAGAGCTCTCGAACGTAGCGACCGTGGCCGCGATCGCGCGCAGGCGTATCGAGCGAAGTCTGGTCGAGCAGGACGGTCGTGGGCAAGGCTTCGCTCGCGGTCCCCAGCCTAGCCAGCCTAGAACCGGAAGGCCAGCATGGAGGTTCGGAGAGCGACCGCGAACGATCGGAGAGAACTTCGGGCCGTCGCCCAGCCATCAATCGAAGACGGCGACGAGTGGGGCGTGATCGCTGGTCCCCACCATGACTGCCGCCGCTGTCGTGAGGCTCGGAAAGACTCGAAAGCAGGGCGCGACGCGTTGGCTCATGCACTTCACGGTACTTGGTGATCCGGACGCGACCGATCTAAGCTTCGTCACATGAATGGATCGCGTGGCTCCGGCTGGTGGACATTTTTCCTCCTGATTGCTGTGGCAGGGATCGGGTACCTCGCTTATCGCCTCTACGGTCGAAACCGGTCGCTCGACGGAGACCTCGGCAAGACGCGCACGGAAGCGCAAAGCTGCGGCGAGAGCTTGCAAGGTGCGCGAACGCGTTCTACCGATCTGGAAAGGCAGGTCCTCGACTGTACGATGGGCCGCGGTGGCGACAAGGTGAAGCAGGAAGAGCTGGAGAAGCTCTCCCAAGACCTGGCAAGCAACATGAACGCCACCAAGGCCGAGCTCGAGGACTTGCGCAAAGAGCACGCCGATGCGGCCAAGCGGCTGGCGCTTTTCAAGACGCTCGGCGAGAGGCTTCAGAAGATGATCGACGCAGGCAAGCTCTCGGTGGGCGTGCGCCGCGGCCAAATGATCGTGAAGCTTCCCGCCGAGGTTCTCTTCGCCTCGGGCAGCGCGCAGTTGTCGCCCGAGGGACAAGGCCCATTGCGCGAGCTTGCCGGCGTTCTGAAACAATTTCCGGATCGCCGCTTCATGGTCGCCGGGCACACCGACAACGTGCCGATCGTGTCGGCAAACTACAAAAGTAACTGGGAGCTTTCGACCGCGCGGGCCGTCACGGTCACCGAGTTTTTGGCCAGCTCAGGTATGAATCCAGCCAAGCTCGTCGCCGCCGGCTACAGCGAGTACGACCCCATCCGCCCGAACAGCACCGACGCGGGCCGCAGCGACAATCGGAGGATCGAGATCGTGCTCTTGCCGAACATCACCGAATTGACGGGGCTCGCCAAGGCGGCAGCTGCCGTCGGCGTGAAGACAGAAGCGAAGCCCGCCGATAGCGCCACACAACACTGACGCAATACCGCCCGTCACGGTTGCATGCCGGCACCTACTCTGTAGAATGCTGGCAAGATCGCCGGGCAGAGACATGTTTTCGGCGTGGACTTCGACGTGCGAACGCATGTGGGAGGCGACGTCGAGGTGTACGCTCGTGAAGAGCCCGATGTACATCCCCTACCCGGTCATGTTGAACGCACCCTGAGCGTCAGGGCTCCCACACCTTCGCCAGATTCGCAACGAGGAACTCGCGTAGGAGCCGAACGCGGGCGAGCCCGTGGCGCGAGGCGGGCGAGACGGCGTAAAGGGCCCCGCCGGTCATGGCGTAGCCGGGCAGAAGGTGCACGAGCTCGCCTCTATCGACCTGCTTGCGAGCGTTGAGGGAAGGCAACAGGCCGATACCCGCGCCAGCGACGGCGGCCCGCTGGAGAAACGCCATATCGTCTCCGCTGATGGGGCCTTTGACCTCCACGCTTTCGTTGCCGTGGGGACCAGCCAGGCGCCAGATGCTCTTGCCCGCCTCGGGACGATAGAGCAGGCAGTCGTGCGACGCGAGATCGGCGAGCGTCTTGGGCTTGCCGCGGCGCTTGACATAAGCGGGCGCGGCGAAGAGCTCGACATCGGTCGCCAGGATCTTGCGGGCAATGAACGACGAATCGGCGAGACGGCCGCCGCGCAGTGCAATGTCGATACGCTCCTCGACGAGGTCGATCGAGCGGGAGGTGAGCACCAGTTCGACGTGGATCTTGGGATAGCGGCGAACGAAGCGGGCAACGATATCGGCGACATAGTTGGTGGCGAAGTCCGGCACCGCGGTGACGCGCACGGTGCCCTGAGGCTCGGATCCCATCTCCAAAACCTGGGCGGTCGCTTCCTCGACGCCGGAGAGGGAATCCCTCACGCGGTCGAAGTAGGCGTGCCCGGCGTCGGTGAGACGCACGCTGCGGGTCGTGCGATGGAGCAGGAGGACCCCGAGCTCCTCTTCCAGGCGTGTGACGCCGCGGCTCACTGAGGATTTGCGGAGGCCGAGGGCGGAAGCAGCGCGCGTGAAGCTTCCCGCTTCGGCCACTCGAACGAACATCGCCAGCCGGTTCAGATCCATTGTTGCTCCATACGCAACTTGGTGTTCGATCCACCTCATCTAGTGCAATCTGAAACAACAATTAGCATGGAGGGAGTTCACTGCCAGGAGGAAAGCCCATGAAGACACTCACCTCGAAACTACCCACCGTCGTTCGCTTCTTGCTCGGTGGCATTTTCTTCATCTTCGGACTCAACGGGTTTTTGCATTTCGCGCCCGTCCCGCCGATGCCCGGACCGGCCGGCGAATTTCTCGGTGCGATGGTCGGCACCGGTTACCTCTTTTCGCTCGTGAAGGGGACCGAGGTCGTGGCCGGCGCCCTCTTGCTATCGGGGCGCTTCGTGCCTCTCGCGGTCACGCTGCTCGCGCCGGTGCTGGTCAACATCGTGGCCTTCCACGCCGCACTCGCCCCGGCCGGCATTGGCGTGCCCCTGTTGCTCCTCGCCGCGGAGCTCTACCTTGCCTGGTCGTATCGCGAGGCTTTTGCTCCCCTGCTGCGGGCGCGCGTGACGCCCACCCGAGCGGATGCTGATGCTTCGCCTCGCGTCGGTTCTGTCGAACCATCCGGCCACGCCGCGTGATCGGCTAGGCCCGCCGGGACCGGCTACTTTCGACGGTTGAGCGGGTCGTCCCCCGCCCCGCTCTCGGACGCCGGTGCCGGTCGCGCGGCCGGTGCGGGCGATGGGACCTCGAATACGCCGCTCGAATTGTCCCCTCGCCGCCCGCCGCGCAGCAGTCTTTTCGGCGGCGAGAAGTGCGGCGACGCGGTCGTCGGCACGACGGGAGCGGTTTCCTCGACGACGGGAGCGATCGGCGCAGGATCCGAGCTTGGACGAGCGGCGACCGGGGGGGCCTCGCTCATGGCCGGAGGTGCGCTCGTTTCGATCGGTCGCAGGTTCGCTGCGGCCGCCACGCTGTCCGGCGGTTGGACGTTTTCTCGACGAAGCGCGGCAAATCCAACGCCGAGCAACAAGCTCGCCGCGACGGCGAGAAAGAGACGCGCCACCCATTTGCGCCGGCCGTTTTGGAAGGTGACCTTCACCGACGGCAATGAGCCCGGCGTATCCAGGGTATCCACCGATACGGCCCGCATCGTCGAGTGCGAACGGGGAAAGCGCGTCGGATTCTTGACGCGGGTCTTCATCGAGCCGGCATCGGCAGCCGTGAGCGCCGCCTGCAAACAGTTCGCCCGTTCGACGATTCGCTTTTCGAAAAGACGATGCAGGAACACCTCGGTGTTCTTGTCGCTGTGCGCGCGCATGGCCGCGGGCAGTGCCTGTTCGAGCGCGAGCATCATGTCGTGCGCCGAAGGGAAGCGCATCGCCTTGTCCTTGGCGAGAGCCTTCATCACCACTTCTTCGAGCGCTTTGGGATAGCCGGGTACGACGTCGCTCGGGAGCGCCGGGGCGCCGGTCAGAATGTTGCGAATCGTGGCCGCCGGATTGTCCGATTTGTAAGGATGCTTGCCGGTCGTGACGCGGTAGAGGACGATCCCCATCGCAAACACGTCGGCGCGCGCGTCCAGCTTCTCGCCGTGCACTTGCTCGGGCGACATGTACGCGAATTTGCCTTTGACTTGCCCGAGCTGCGTGGGCTGGGTCATCTGATGCGTCGCTTTCGCCACGCCGAAGTCGACGAGCTTGACCACGCCCGAAAAGGTCACCAGCAGGTTCTGTGGCGAGATGTCGCGATGGACGATGCCGAGCGGTTCTCCTTTGGGGCTGCGCGCCTCGTGCGCTGCGTGCAAGCCCTTGCACGCTTGAATGATGAGATGCACCGCAATCGGAAGGGGAATGCCGCCGACGCCGCGCGCGGTGCGCAAGATGAAATCGAGCGGCTCACCATTCACCCACTCCATCACGAGATAGAGCGCTCCGTTCTGCTCGCCGAGATCGAGTGTCTCGGCCACGTTCGGATGTCGAATGAGCGAAGCAAGCGATGCTTCTTCGAACAGCATCGCTTCGAGCTGCCCCGCATCTTCGTTCGACGGCAATATGGTCTTGACGGCGACCATCTTCTGGAACCCGCGGGTACCACTGAGCCGTGCCGCCCAAACCTGCCCCATGCCACCTTTGGCAATCGGCATCAGCAGCTGATAGCGCCCGAGCACGTCACCCGGCTTCAGTTCCTTCCCACTCAAACTCAACTTCGGTTCCCCCTCGGCTTTACGTACAAACGTCAGCTTTCATAATACCTAAATAGGTTCGCTTCACGAAAGGGTGTCTCTCACTCACCCGTGCGCACCTCGGGTGTCTCGAGAGGCGAGCCTGGGAGGTCACCACCCATGCGCGCCGAGGTGAGAGCGCGGCCACTGGTCATCCCGACGACCAAATCGCGGGATGTCGCCAACTCAATAGCGCTTGTCGAAAGGGTCGGCTGAAGCGCGGCTCGAAGTCGGGGCGGCCGGGGGTGATCCAGTCGCTTTCTGCGATTCGGGCAACCGCCGCGGCACGCTGGCGGGAATCTTGGTTCCAGATTTTGCCGACTTGCTCGGTTCATGTGCAGACTTGTCGGTGACATCGGTAACCGATAGCGGTTCGACGTTCGCCTCGGCCGCCACATTCTCCGATACCGGAGCCGCCGGTTCGGTAACGGCAGCAGGATGTGCACTCGGCGGCGCTTCTGGCACTGGATCGGCCAAGCCGCGCGTGGCGGCAACGGCTGGAGCGTCTGAGCTCCGCGTGGCGAAGAGACCGAGGGCCGTCAAAACAAGGACGAGGGCCCCCATCACCGTCCACAGGCGCGAACTCTTTCTCGGGGCGAGCGAGTCGACTTCGCTCACGAAGGGGCGCCCGGTGGTCAGAGCCGATGGGCGACTGCCCATCGAAGAGATCCGCGGGTAGGATGGCGCAGTCATGCCGTCGATGGACACGTGGCTCGGGTAGCGCGGGCGCGCGATCGCCGAGCCGCCGGGATAAAGCAACATGGCCCCCTGAACGGCTTCTTGGAACGCATGTGCATCGGGCCAGCGATCGCTTCTCTCATAGGCGAGAGCGCGATCGACGATCTCTACGACGGATTGCGGTAGATTCGGGCAGACCTTCGCGACGCTTTCGGCCGCAGTCGTGGCGGACAGGACGAGCTGCTCGGTCACGGTTTCAGCCTCGTGCACGAAGCGCGCGCTCAAGAGCGAATACATCGTGGCCCCGACGGCCCAGAGATCGGTCCGTTCGTCGACTTCTTGCCAGTGCGCGCGCGCCTGTTCGGGCGCCATGAAAGCCGGCGTGCCCAAAAGCGACCCGGCGCATGTCGCTCCCGCATCTTGCCCGGCGGTCAGCTCGCGTAAGCGTGCGATGCCAAAGTCGAGCACCTTGAGCTGTCCATCCTTGGTGAGGAACAAGTTTTCGGGCTTGAGATCACGATGGAGGATGCCTTTGGCGTGAGCGGCGGCGAGCACGTCGAGCAGCTGGTTGGTGATGGCGAGCACGTCACCGGGCGTCAGCGTGCCGCTCCTTGCCCACAAGCTATCCACCGTCTCACCTTCGAGCAGCTCCATCACCAGAAAGGACGCCCCGTCCTCGGTCGTGTCGTCATCGATGACGCTCACCGCTCCGGGATGGCGAACGGTGTTGGCCATGTACCCTTCGCGGGTGAACCGCGTCGTCACTAGCGCGTCGGCCGATAACTCCGGGTGAAGCATCTTGATCGCAACACGTTTGCGGTTGCGCTGGTGGGTGGCGGCATACACCGTCGCCATTCCACCGATTCCAATGATGGCATCAAGGCGCCACTTCTCCTTGATGATGGTCCCCACGCGCTTGCTCGCGCGTTCCAGCAAGTCATCTCCTAATGGCATGATCTCCCAAAGTAGCATGAAGACAAAACCACTTCAGCAACGATCGACATAGTTATTTCATGACTCGGCGCGGGCTCGTTTCGTGACTCGGCGCGGGCTCGTTTCGTGACTCGGCGCGGCCTTCGGCCCGCCTGCGTGGTGCGCGTGCGCGTGTGCTCAAGGGCGTGCTTGCCGCTTACTTGCCTCGACCAAGGCGAGAAGCTCCTCCTTGGTCACACCGAGACGCGCAGCCGTTCGGTGGGCGAGCGACGTTTCGGCGACGCCGGGAACGAAACGGTAAGTCGGGAACTGGTGGGTATCGAGCTCGACTTGAAAAAAGGCGAGGCGCATGGTTGGCGGCTTTTGCGCAATGCGAGCGGCCATCTGCAGAAAGTGCGTGGTAATCAGGGCTTGCGGCGATAGCTCGGCCAGCAAGCTCACGACGAGCTCGAAAATCTCCTCACCTTCCGAGGGGTTCGTTCCCGAGCAGAGCTCGTCGAGCACGACCATCGAACCCACCCGAATCTTTTCGAACAGCGAGCGAATTCGGATGAGCTCCATCCCGAGACGCCCCTCGATCTGGTCGGCGGTCGCTTCTTCGATGAGAGAAACGAACAGCCCGGGGGCCACCGCCAGCCGAGCCTCGCGCGCGGGAACGAAAAAACCGCACTGCCCCAGCATTTGGGCAATGGCGAGCGATTGAAGAAGGCGCGTCTTCCCCCCGGAATTCGGGCCGGTCACGATCAAGGTCATGTCGTGACGCGCGGTGACGATATCGCACGGAACGACGTGGATCCCCTGCCAGAGTAAAAGAGGATTGAACAGATCGCGGAGAACGCGGTTGGGAGGAGCCTTTTGCTCGCTCCCGGGTACGACGAGCTCGGGCAGGCACACCTCCAGCCCGCCCGCTTTGGCGCGATCGCGGAAAGCGAGCGCTGCCAGATAGAGCTCGATGTCGCCGATGACTTGAAAAAGCTGGACCAGCACGTCCTCCAGCCCCTCGAACACGCCGTCGATGAGGCGGGCCAAGAGCTCCTGCTCGCTGAAGCGATAGCCGCGGAGGATCGCGCCCAGCTTGGCGACAAGGCGGCCGAGCGGCGACGCATAGAACCAGTTGCTCTGGTTTTCTCGGACGGACAGCATTTCGAGGCCACGCACCCGCCCGTCGAAGCCGAGCCGAACCCTGACGTCGAGCGTCGAGAGATTTTCTTCGTAGTCGAGCAGATCGGCGAGACGGCGGTATCCGTCGCCCGCACGCGTCTCGGATGCGAACTCGTGAAGGCGATCCAGACCCGAAGTTGCGCCGGCGAAGGCGTCAGCCATCGCGTCAATGGAGGACTTGACGGCAGTCAGAATCTCGAGGCGGCGGCGGTTGGCGGCGATTCGACGCGCGAGAGGCGGCGCCTCGAGCAGCGAGCGAAACTGATGAAGACTCGCGTAGGCCCGTTCGAGCTCGTCGCGCATGGGCTCGGAGCCGGCGAGCTCCGCCATGATGGCGCGCCGGAAGTGGGTCACCGCCAAATCGGACGGTGGTCGGGAAAGAATTCGCGCCAGGTTGGCTTGGTCCAGCACAT
>DASWDH010000505.1:0-3624 GCA_036395495.1 Polyangiaceae bacterium | reverse complement strand
TGATCCCTTTCAAGGGGAGCAGGATCTCGCAAAGAAGCTGATCCGTTCGGTCGGCGATCCCAACTGGCGGTTCCAGGAAGACTATCTGCGGATTCTTCGTGCGCTCAGGTTCAGCGCGCGATTCGAGTTCCGCATCCACGCGCGCACGCTCGAGGCCGCCAAGGCCAACGCGCAGGGACTCGCGCAGCTCTCGGCCGAGCGTGTCCGAGACGAATGGTTCAAAGGTCTCAAGACCGCGAAGAAGATGTCGAAGCTCGTGACGTTGTGGCGCGACGTGGGCGCCACGCGGATCTGGCTACCCGAAACGGGAGCAGGGAGCGGGGAGCAGGGAGCGGTGGACAAGCTGCCTCGAGATCCGGTACTGATTACGGCTTACCTGGCGAAGGACCCGGCGTCGTTGCTCACCCGGCTGAAGTGCTCGACAAGGGACATCGAACGGGGACGCGCGATTGGGCAATGGCGTGAGAAGTATCCCGACCCGACGGATCCCGTTGCGGTGCGGCGGTGGCTAGCGGCCGTTGGTCCGTATGCCGACGATCTTCTGGCGCTGCTCCCTGCTCCCCGCTCCCTGCTCCACGGGGTCGAGCGAATCCGTGCTGCGGGTGAGCCACTGACACTCAAGGACCTCGCCGTAAAGGGCGACGATCTCATCGCCGCTGGGGTGCGCCCTGGGCCGGGCGTGGGAGAGGCGTTGGCGCGTTTGCTCGAGGAAGTGCTCGAGGATCCGGCGCGCAACACGAAAGAATACTTGCTCTCCCGTGTCTAAGGCGCTGCTCTACGCCCTGGTGGCGGCTGCCGGGAACGTGCTCGGCGCATTGGCGGTTACGCGGCGCGCGGCGCAGCAGCTCAAGGTCATCGAGCACTTTCTCGCATTCGGCGCCGGCTTCATGCTATCGGTCGCGATCATCGAGCTCTTACCGGAGGCGTTCTCGCGCAGCGGTCGTGTCGCCCCGCTGCTCGTCCTCGCGGGCTATCTCGCCGTTCACTTCACGCAGCACACCCTGACCCCGCACTTTCATTTCGGCGAGGAAACGCACGCGATCAGCGCCGTCGCCGGCACATCGGCGTTGATCGGTCTGCTGCTCCATACCTTCTTCGACGGCGTGGCGATCGCGAGCGCCTTCTTGGTTCGCCCCGAGCTCGGTCTCATGGTCTTCATCGCGATCTTTCTGCACAAACTGCCCGAAGGAGTGACGATCTCCAGCATCATGATGGCGGGCGGCAGGACGGGAGGCCGAGCGGTCGGGGCCGCGGCGCTCCTCGGGCTCGCGACACTCGCCGGCGTGATCATGACGGATCAGGTCGCGTTCCTTGTCCAGCATGGGTTGGCGATCTCGGCGGGAGTCGCGATCTATGTTGCCGCGTCGAATCTGGTGCCCGAGCTGCAAGGCAAGCATGGGTGGACGATGCCGGCGGCGTTCTTCGCGGGTGCCCTGGTATTTTTCGGAACCAAGACCCTAGTGGATGGACTGTCGTGACCGAACCCACGCTGTTCCAAGGGTCCAGCGAGCCACTCGCGGCACGGATGCGACCCAAGACGCTCGACCAATTCCTCGGCCAGGAGCACCTCCTTGGCCCGGGGAAGGCGTTAGGTGACTTGATCCGCCGCGGAGAGGTCGGCTCGTGCATCTTCTGGGGACCGCCGGGCTCCGGCAAGACCACGCTCGCGAGGATCATCGCCAACTACACCGATCGGCACTTCGAGCCGTTTTCGGCCGTGACCGAAGGCGTGGCCCGCGTGCGCGAGATCATCAAAGAAGCCGAAGAGCGGCTCAAGTATCACGGACAGGGCACGATCCTCTTCTGCGATGAGATCCACCGGTTCAACAAGGGGCAGCAGGACGCGTTCTTGCCATGGGTCGAGAACGGGATCGTCACGCTCATCGGGGCGACGACCGAGAATCCGAGCTTTGAGCTGACGAGCGCGCTGCTGTCTCGCTGTCGCGTGTTCGTGCTCGAGCTGTTGACTGATGAGCATATCCGGACGGTGATCGAAAGGGCGCTCGACCAATCGGGAAGGGGGAAGGGGGAAGAGGGAAGGGTGCTGAGCGACGAAGCGATCGGGTTGCTCGTCCAACATGCCCAAGGGGATGCCCGGCGTGCGTTGAATACGCTCGAAGCGACACTCAAGCACATCCACGCTTCCCCCTTCCCCCTCCCCGCTTCCCCTGACGTCGTCCGTCAGGTCCTCGAAAAGCCCTTGCCGGTTTACGACAAGGCCGGCGAGCAGCACTTCAATTTGATTTCGGCGCTGCACAAAGCGGTGCGCGGCTCGGACGCCGACGGCGCGTTGTATTGGCTTGCCCGGATGCTGGCGGGCGGCGAGGATCCGCTCTACATCGCGCGGCGGCTCGTGCGCATGTCGATCGAGGATATCGGACTCGCCGATCCGCGGGCGCTGAGTGTCGCGCTCGCGGCGAAAGACGCCTATCACTTCCTTGGCAGTCCCGAAGGCGAGCTGGCATTGGCGGAGGTCACGATTTATCTCGCCACCGCGCCCAAGTCGAATCGGGCGTACGCGGCGTTCGGCGACGCGCAGGCTGCCGCCGAAGCGCATCCCGCCGAGCCGGTGCCGTTGCACATTCGGCAGGCGCCCACGCCGCTGATGAAGGAGCTGGGCTACGGCGAGGGCTACAAGTACGCCTTCGATTCGGAGAATGCCTATGTGCCGCAGGACTACCTCCCGGAACGTCTGCGCGGTAGTGTGTGGTACCAACCTGGTGATTTCGGTTACGAAAAGACTGTCAAGGAGCGAATGGCTTGGTGGCTCGAGCTGAAGAAAAAATCCCAGTGACCTAAATCTCGAAATCGAACGTCTAGGGTTTTCCCCGGGGGCCATAACTCCGCATATGGCTCCACGGCTATCGGCTAGCCGAGGGCGTCGTGACGCAAGTCACTTCACCACCATGAGCGTCGGTGCATAGTAGCGCGGTTACAAGGACGCTGCTCAGAGCAAAACCGCCGAAAGGCGGTGACGCAGAGTCACGGGGCTACCGCGGCGAGATGTCGCGACGCCGGCCGGGCCGCCAGCGCATCGACTTCCCTCGATTGCGGCGGCCCGGCTTTCGTTTTTGTCGCCGGGGGGAGTCGGCGAAGATGAGCATCGCTGCTCAGAGCAAAACCGCCGAAAGGCGGTGACGCAGAGCTACGGGGCTACCGCGGCATCCGCCGCCACGCTCGCCGGGCCGCCAGCGCTTCGATTCGGTTCGAGGACGCCCGGAGGTCTGCGCGATGCCGTTCAGGTTCCAGCTGTCGCATCGATTGGCGGGGGTGCTTGTCGCGATGGTCGCGGCGACGCTCGTCGTCGCGTGCGAGATCGTCACGCGACCCGCCATTGTCGTGGACCGAGTTGAGTTACTGCCTGTCGCCGTCACCGTTCCAGCCAATCAAACCATCGATTTCACCGCCGTCGCCTTTAGCGCAACCAACGACACCGCCGATGTGGCCGTCACGTGGAGCGCCACGGGCGGCGCGGTCGCACCCGTGTCCACCAATGGCGGTCGGCATGTTGGGCGGTACCAAAGCTCGACGTGCGGAGAGTACCAGGTCACCGCGACGGTGCAGCCGAGCGGCAAGGCGCGTACGTCGAGCGTGACGGTGACGTGCGACGTGCCGCCGCCGCCG
>DASWDH010000504.1:0-4783 GCA_036395495.1 Polyangiaceae bacterium | reverse complement strand
TCGAGCCGGAGATCCGCGACGGGCAGCTCTACGGCCGAGGAACCGTCGATGACAAGGGTCAGGTTTTCGTCCACGCCAAGGCCATCGAAGCCTTCGTGCAGACCGGCGCGCACCGCCTTCCCATCAACCTCAAGATCATCGTGGAGGGTGAAGAAGAAATCGCTTCCTGCAATCTCGGTCAGCTGCTCATCGACCATGCCAAGTTGCTCGAGGCCGACTACGTTTGCGTGTCCGACACCGCGATGTTCGGTCGGGGCACGCCGTCGCTCTGCGTGGGACTTCGCGGGCTCGCCTACTTCGAGATCACGGTGCGTGGGCCACGGAGCGACGTGCACTCGGGCTCTTTCGGTGGAGCGATCGCCAATCCGGCCAACGCGCTGGCCCGTGTCGTCGCGTCGCTGCAGAACGAAGACGGCAGCGTGGCGATCCCCGGGTTTTACGATCGCGTTCGCGCGCTTACCTCGGAGGAACGAAAGCAGATCGCCGCGCTCGGCCACGACGACGCCGAATGGCTGGCTGCCAGCGGCGCGCCGCTCGCCTTCGGTGAGCCCGGCTACTCGACGCTCGAGCGGCTGTGGACACGGCCGAGTCTGGACGTTTGCGGTCTCACCGGCGGCTTTCAGGGCCCTGGTTCGAAAACCATCATTCCAGCCGTCGCTTCGGCCAAGGTGAGCTGTCGGCTGGTGCCCGACCAAGTGCCTTCGGAAATCGCGCGGCTTTTCGAAGCCTACGTGCAAAGCATCGCCCCGCGGGGTGTCCAAGTCGAGGTGACCTTCGTTTCCGGGGCGCATCCGTACCTTGCTCCCACGACGCACCCCGTTTTTGCCAAGGCGCAACGGGCGTTCTCACGAGCGTTCGGCAAACCGACCGTTTTCATCCGCGAGGGGGGCACGATACCGTTCGTCCGCACGATCGCCGATATGACCGGCAAGCCTTGCCTGCTCATGGGCTTCGGTTTGCCGGACGAAAATGCGCACGCCCCGAACGAGCGGCTCATGCTGGAGAATTTTCACCTCGGTACCAAGAGTGCGGCGTACCTTTACGACGAACTCGCAACACTGGATGGTGGCGGATAGATGGCCCACGACGCTCACGCAGCAAACGTGAAGATTGCACCAGGCAGCCTGACCGAACGACGGTTCGTCGCCGAGCCGAGTGAGCGTTCGAACATCCAGGCGCTCATCGGAGGGCTCGGAGCGGCGGCACTCGGGGCGGGAACCTACGCAACATGGGTGCATGATGCGCCCATGCCGGTCGCCCCCTACCTCTTCGGGTTGGGCACGCTCGCGGTGGTCGTCGCGGCGGTGATGAGCAGCTCGGACAACATCCCGCTCCGGGTGGGCGACGCCGGCGTGGGGATCGAGCGCGGGGGTGCTCAGCCCGAGCGGATCGCGTGGTACGAAATCGAGAAGGTGAGCATCGATGGAAATGGTCGCGTCGTCGTCGAGGGGGGGAAAAAGCGCATCGTCGCCCCCGCGGCGCATCACGGCGCGGCGGCCGCTTCGATCTTGAAAGAGGCGCTCGACCGAATCCCCAAACGGGTCGCCGCGCCGACGGAGCAGGTAACGCCGCTCCTGCGTTCCGCCGACGACCACGCGCCCGTCGTGGCCATCGAACCCATGCAGCTGGCCGGTCGCCGCTGCAAAGCTTCTGACGTGATCATCTCTTTCGAGCGTGACGCGCGAGCGTGCAGTCGGTGCGGCGAAGTCTACGACAAGAAGCACACGCCGGAGAAATGCCTGACGTGCGAAGCTCCGATGACAATAGGCTGAGCAGCCCACCTTCGGGGCGAGTGGCCGTTCTCGGGCTAGGCACGATGGGCCAGGGCATCGCGCTGGTCTGCGCGAAAAACGGATTCGACACCCACGTTTTCGAGATCGACGCCGCCCGAGCCGCGCGCGCGCACGAGGCACTGCGCGCCAAGATCGAACGCATGTGCGAGCGCGAGAAGCTTCCCCCCTCCGCCGCCCGCGCGATGGGCGAACGGATCGTCGTGGCGGCTCACCTGGAAGAAGCCTGCGCGGGCGCCGAATTCGTCATCGAAGCCATTCCCGAGTCGCTCGAGCAAAAAGCAGAGCTTCTTGCGCGGGCGAAAAACGCTGCTCCTGCCGAGGCCGTCTTGGCCAGCAACACGTCGGGGCTTTCGATCACCGAGCTCGGGCGGCGCGCCGGCGAGCCGCATCGCGTTCTCGGCCTTCATTTCTTCAATCCGCCCACGGCGATGGAGCTCATCGAGGTGGTGGTCGGAGCCGAGACCCTCGCGCCGAACGTGGAGCGTGCCGTCGTCTTTGCGCGCTCACTCGGCAAGACCCCCATCGTCGTTCGCGACTCACCTGGGTTCGCCACGAGCCGCCTCGGCGTCACCCTCGGGGTCGAAGCGATGCGCATGGTCGAAGAAGGGGTCGCCTCGGTCGCCGACATCGATCGGGCGATGGAGCTCGGCTACCGGCACCCGATGGGGCCGCTCAAGCTCACCGATCTGGTCGGCCTCGACGTGCGGCTCGCCATCCTCGAGCACCTGACCCAGCAGATTGGCGAGAGGTTTCGACCTCCCGCCCTGTTGCGCAAGCTGGTGACGATGGGGCGGCTCGGCAAAAAAGCGGGAATCGGATTCTACCGGTGGACCGAGTCGGGCCCCGTGCCCGAAGCATGGGAGTGAGCTAGCTTCTCCTCATGGCGCTCGCGAAGCCAGTCTACGTGCTCGATGCGGTTCGGACGCCCATCGGCAACTACCGCGGTGGACTTTCGCGCGTGCGCCCCGACGACCTCGCGGCCCGGACCATCTCGGCGCTCGGCGAACGGCGCCCCGCCGTTTTGGATCGACTCGATCAGGTCGTGTTCGGCGCCACCAATCAAGCGGGAGAAGACAACCGCAACGTCGCCCGGATGGCGCTCCTACTCGCCGGCATTTCGTACGACGTGCCGGGCGTGACGGTGAACAGACTCTGCGGTTCCGGTCTCGAGGCGATCGAGCACGGATCGCGTCTCATCGCGCTCGGCGAGGCAGATGTCGTCTTCGCCGGCGGCGTGGAGAGCATGACCCGCGCCCCCTACTCCATGCCGAAAGCGTCCGAACCGTTCAGTCGAACGCCGCCGCCAATTTATGACACCACCCTCGGATGGCGTTACCCCAATCCGCGGTTGGCTGAACGGTTCGAGCTCTTGACCCTCGGCGAGACGGCTGAGAACGTGGCCAAGAAGTTCGGCATCAGTCGCATCGAGCAGGACGAATATGCCCTCGCGTCGCACGCCAAAGCGGCCAATGCGTGGGAGGCCGGGACCTTCGCGGCGGAAATCGCGCCGGTCCCGATTGCCGGCGAGCGAGGCGAAGCAACGACGTTCGCCCGTGACGAGTCGATCCGAGTCGACACCACGCTCGAGCGCCTCGCGGCGCTGCCTCCCGCATTCAAAGCGGGAGGCTCGGTGACCGCGGGTAACTCGTCGCCCCTGAACGATGGCGCCGCCGCCGTGTGTCTGGTGAGCGAAGACGCTCTCAAAGCTTCCGGCGCGCGCCCCATGGCCCGGGTGCTCGCGGGCGCCACGGTGGGCGTGGATCCCAACTACATGGGAGAGGGGCCCATCGCGGCGACCAAAAAGGCGCTGAGCCGCGCCGGTCTCCGCGTTCCCAACGTCGACCTGGTCGAGCTCAACGAGGCCTTCGCCGCCCAAGCGATCGCCTGTGAGCGAGGCCTCGGGCTGGATCCCAAGCGCGTCAACGTGAAGGGCGGTGCCATCGCTCTCGGGCATCCCGTCGGTGCGAGCGGCGCGAGGATCGTCGTCACGCTGCTTTACGCGATGCAGACGCATGGCGCCAAGGTGGGGCTCGCCACGCTTTGCATCGGACTCGGGCAAGGAATGGCTCTGCTTTTCGAACGAGCCTAGCGTCTCGTGGTACTCTCGGCGTCCCTTTAACAAGGCAAGGGGAGAGGAGACGATCATGGCCGACCCGAACTTTCCGCCCATCGATGTGCCCGGCAGCGGTGATCTTTACGCGCGCATGAACACCACCGAAGGGGTCATCGTCTTGAAGTTGGAAGAGCAGCGGGCTCCGAAGACCGTCGCCAACTTCGTCGGGCTTGCGACCGGTAAGGTCGAATGGAAAGACCCGAAATCGGGAGACAAGCAAAAGGGCGTTCCGCTCTACGATGGAGTGCGCTTTCACCGGGTCATCCCCGATTTCATGATCCAGTGCGGCGATCCCTTGAGCCGTCACACCGACGAGGCTTCGACGAGCCGTTGGGGAACCGGCGGCCCAGGTTACAAGTTCTCCGACGAATTTCATCCCGAGCTCAAGCACAAGGGCGCCGGAATTCTTTCGATGGCCAACTCGGGTCCGGGCACCAACGGCTCACAATGGTTCATCACCGAGCGCGATACGCCCCACCTCGACAATCGCCACTCGATATTCGGTAAGGTGATCGCGGGGCTCGACGTCGTGAGCAAGATCGCGCGCGTGAACCGCAATCGCTCGGATCGCCCGACCAACGATGTCGTGCTCACGAAGGTCGAGATTTTCCGCAGCCCCACCCCACCGACGGCCTGACGCGTTTCAGATCCGGATCACGCTGACCCAACAGAGGGGTTTGCGTCCAGTACGCGCTTCGACGGCCCGCCGAGCTACCAATCTTGCCATTTCGGCGAGGGTGCCGTCGTCGCGCGGGGCGTCGGGCGCGTCGAGTGCCCGGGCGATTTCGAGGGCGATGAAGCGCAGGGCCGGCGCATCGTCGCCCTCCGCCTCGCCCTCCAGCACGCCGCGCGCGCGGACCACCGGCTGACCGGCGAG
>DASWDH010000503.1:0-5929 GCA_036395495.1 Polyangiaceae bacterium | reverse complement strand
CACCCCGATAGACGAAACGAGCCGCGACGCCCTGGCCAGCCTCGCTCCGCAACACCGAGAAATCCGCCTGTTCGGTCAGTTTAAGTGGGCTTATGGCCGCTCCGACGATCGATCTGGTAGCGGAAATCTGCGGCAGTAATGTTAGGACCGACTCCGCTCGGCGACTCTCATCGCCTCGAGGCTTGGCCCTTCCGTGCCGCCGTACGCCGCGTTCGCCCAAGCGTGGACGATCTCCTTGGCGACGGTGGGAGACGTGAGGCGCAGGCTCAAGGCGAGCACGTTGGCATCGTTCCATTGGCGCGCGCCCCTGGCGGTCTCGGCGTCGACACACAGCGCCGCGCGCACGCCGGGCACCTTGTTGGCCGCCATCGAGACGCCGGTTCCCGTGTAGCAGCACGCCACGCCTTGATCGGCTTCACCACTGGCCACGCGCCTGCCGATCTCGAGGGCCATCGAACCCCACGGGGCCGGAGCATCGGGCTTGGCTCCTATCCTGGTGACGTCGTGTCCCAGGCTGCGAAGCTCCTCCTCGATGAGATCGAGCACCGCGTCGTATTCATCGGCACCGATCACGAATCGCATCGGTCATTTTATTGTCCACGAGCGAGGATAGCGCAAGCTGCGGCGCCGGCTAACGCTTGCCGAGGGTTGCCGGAAGCGTCCGGTCGCCGGCCCACTCGCTCCACGAGCCCTCGTAGAGGAGAGCGTCGTCGCGCCCGAGCAGGGCAAGCGCAAGAAGGTCGTGGCAAGCGGTGACGCCCGATCCACAGTAGGTCACGACGGCGCGCCCCGCACCGACGCCGAGCGCCGCGTAATGTTGATCGAGTTCCTTGCGCGGTCGGAACGGCCCGCCTGACGTGACCAGGTTCTCGACGAACGGCGCACTGATCGCGCCAGGGATGTGTCCGGGGCGTGCGTCGATGAGCTCGACTTTGCCCTCGTACCGCTCGGCCGCGCGCGCATCGAGCAGCAACCCGTCGCCACTGAGAGCCATCTCCTTGACGCGCACCTTGTCGACGACCATCTCGCGGCGAGGGCGCAAGGTGATGCGTGGAGCAGGCCTGCGGTCGGGACCGCTCGTCGTGAGCGCGCCGCCTGCCGCTTGCCAGGCCTGAATGCCGCCGTCGAGGACCCTGCCGCCGTCGAGTCCGAAATACCGGAGCAGCCACCACAGGCGCGCCGCCGTCGAGCCGCCCGTGTCATCGTACGCAACGACGATGTCGTCGGGACCGACCCCCATGCGTGCCAAAAAATCGGCGAACGCCTCCATGTCCGGCAGAGGATGGCGACCGGGGCGCCGGGATCCGGGTGGCGACGAGAGATCCCGATCCACGTCGACGAAGAACGCGCTTCGAATATGGCCCCCGCGATAGGCGTCGATTCCACGTCTGCCCTGTAGATACCAGCGCACGTCCGCTACGACGGTTCGCGGATCCTCGAGGTGCTCGGAAAGCCACTCAGGGGTGACCAAGGGTGAATCGGTCACGGAAGATCTATTGAATGAGGACGGCGCTCTTGTACATCGCCATGCCGCATTGAAAGGTGAGGATGCGAGGTTCGCTCGTCGGGATGTCGACGACGACCGGGGTGTTCAACGGGAGGGGCTTCTCCAGTTTGATCTCGGGAAACACCACCTCTTTTGCACATGTCTCCTCCGTCGTGCGGACGAAGACGAGCGAGGCGGGTTTGCCTTTCTCGACCTTCACCTGGCTCGGGGTGAAGCCCTTGCTGTCGACGATGACTTTGGTTTGCTGAACGCCGGCGGCTGGGGCCGGCAGCGTCGGTTCTGGCTCGGCCTTCTTGGGGGCCGACTCCGACCGCGAACAGCCCAGCGCTGCGCAGAGACCCAGCGATGCGATCACGCCAGAGGTCCGAAGTGCGTCTTTCCACATGGATCCACTTTTATCACGCATTGGAAGCGAAGCCACTGCCCCTCGAGCTCGCACGGTATAGTATCGGCTGTGCCCGTCTCCCACCTTTGGCCGAGCTTTCCCTTGGATCGGGTTCTTTACGAGGATGCCGATCTGATCGTGATCGACAAGCCGGTCAACGTCTCCACGCACGCGCCCGACGCCGGGCGAACGGACGATGCGCTGACGCGACTCAGAATGGCACTCGCCGAGCGCGATCGCGTACCGCTCGAAGCGGTCTACCTGGGCATACACCAGCGGCTCGACCGAGACACGTCCGGCGTGCTTCTTTTCACGCGGCGCAAGAGCGCGAATCCCGGCGTTGCCGCCGAATTCGAGGGCCGGCGGGTCGAGAAGACGTACGTAGCCGGCGTCGTGGAATGGCCGAAGAAGCTCGAAAAGGGGATCTTGTCGCACGTGCTCGTGGCGGGTGAGGGGGGGCGCATGGAGGTAGCGACCGCGAAAGCCAAACGCGGTCAGGAAGCGATCACGCGTTTTCGAGTGCTGCGCCGCAGCGGGGCGCGCACGCTGCTCGAATTGTCGCCGCAAACGGGGCGCACCCATCAGCTGCGCGTGCAGGTGGCAGCCACGGGGGCCAGGATGGCGGGCGATCGGTTGTATGGCCTCGAGCCTGCCCATCGCTTGATGCTGCACGCGACGCGTCTCGCGTTTCGGCATCCGAGCTCGAAAGATCGGCTCGAGGTTCGCTCTCCAGTGCCGCGCGAATTCGAAGATTGGCTCGCGCGGTCCGACGTGCGCGCGATTGAAGACGACGAGATCTTCGAAACACGGTTGCGCGATGCGGTCGCAAGTCGGTGGGGATTGGGCCATTCCGTCGATACGACCGCCTTTCGTCTGCTGAACGGCGAGGGAGACGGAATCGATGGAGTTGCCGTCGATCTCTATGGCGAACATCTCGTCGTGCATTTCTTCTCGGAAGAGGCCGTTGCACGCCGCGAACCCATCGTCGATCGAACGTCTCTGCTCGGGACGCGCGGCATCTACGTCAAGATCCATCCCAAACAAGCGAACACGCTGGTCGATCCGCGCGTCGAATCGCTCGCTCCCTCAGCCCCCGTGTGGGGAGAACCAGCTTCCGATCCGCTCATGGTCCACGAAGCGGGTCTCGCCTTTCGCGTTCGGCTCGGCGATGGTCTCAAGACCGGGCTTTTTCTCGACCAGCGCGAGAATCGCCGCCGCATTCGAGAGCTCGCGCGCGAAAAGCGAGTCCTCAACCTGTTCGCCTACACCTGCGGGTTCACCGTCGCCGCCGCGGCGGGCGGCGCACGCGCCACGGTGAGTATCGACGCTTCCAAAGGGGTGCTCGCGTGGGGCCGGGAGAACCTCGAAGAGAATGGGCTTTCTGGTTCGCAGCACGCGTTCATCGACGATGACGTGCTGGTCTGGCTGAAGCTCGCCGCGAAGCGCAACGAACGCTTTGAACTCATCGTTCTCGATCCCCCGAGCTACGCGACGACCAAGAACTCGCGCTTCTCCGCCGAGGATGACCTGCCCGATTTGGCTGCGCGTGCTCTTGCGGTGCTCGCGCCGGGCGGCCGGATGTTGGCCTGTACGAATCACCGGGGAATCGCAACTCGCAAATTTCGCAAACAGCTACACGAGGCTGGCCGACAGGCCAGACGCGCTATTCTTCAAATGAAGGATCTTCCCTGTCCACTCGATTTCCCGGCGCCGCTAGGGGCGGATCCCCACCTGAAGAGCGTGCTGCTCACAGTGGAGTAGAAAAAATTCGTTGTAAGAGCGAAAGGAACCAGTCATCATCCCTGCCTTCGTCCGATGAAGGGGGGCGCCGACTCGCGTTAGGCATTCGGTTCGCCCATACGACGGGAGTTGGTGATGGCAAATCAAGTGGTCGTTCCTTTTTCTGCTTCGCGTACCAAACGCGGCGCGAAGCACGAACTTGCAGCCGACGTGTGGCGGCGCCCCGCACGTTCGGAGCGTTCGACGCCGATGTCTCGCCTGTCGATGGCGCGCGAAATGGTTCGCGCCCTGTTCGAAACGCTCTCCTATCTACGCGAGCCGCGCGTCCGTCCGCCGCTGCCCGCTCTGCCTCCGGCCAGGGGCATCAGGTAGCGCTCGCGTCGGTTTCCGTCGTCATCTTGATGTGTGGCGCCGTGGCATGTGGACCAGGCGATGCGCCCGGTGGTCCCGACGCCGCGAGCTGCGCCGTTGCGTTCGTCGGCGATCGCAGCCTTGCCATCGAGCTCTTGCCCGGTGTGAGCGTGGCCGGCCAATTCGTCGAGCTTCACGATGGCGATCCGTTGCCGCTCGTCACGCCGCCCCAAGGGGGACATGTCTCGTTCGTTTTCGTGCACGCACGCAATGTCGACCCTTGCCGCGTCCACATTTCCGCGGAGGTGCGCAGCCCACGAACTTCGCACATCGCCGCGGCGGAATCGCGCGACATCGTGCTCGCGCCGCGGTCCGATGGCTGGGCCGAGCCGGACCTTTCGGATATCTCCAGCGCTGCGAACGTGCCGCTCTGCCCGGACTATGGCGATGAGCCCATCGTCGATACGATGTACACGCTGACGGTGCGTCTGCAGGACTCTCGTGGGTTGCCCAGCGGGGGCGAGAGTCAACGGACCGTCGTCCCGAGCTGCCTCGAGACCTCCATCTACGAAAACGCCCTCTGCCGCTGCGAGTGCCAAGCCGACTACACCCTGGGAAAGTGTGCGAACCCCATCGAGGGGGGGCCCGCGCCGAGTAACACCAACCATGAATGATCGCTCGAGCCGCGGTGCGTGGCTGTTCGCCCTGGCGGCGGCGTACGTGTGGGGGTGCTCTCCGGCGCCCGACCCTCTCCAGGCGAAACACTGGTCGCTCGCCGTCGGCGATCTGGATCGTGTTCCCCTCTGTGTCTGGGGCAGCGCTCCCGACAACGTTTGGATCGGCGGGGGTGGTCTCGCGAGCAGCGACCGCGCGCTGCTGCTGCATTTCGACGGCCGATCATGGACCGACGTTTCCGGCGGTCTCCTGGGAACGATCTGGTGGATTCATGGCACCGGTCCGGCCGACATCTGGGCTGTCGGCGAGATGGGGCTCGCTCTGCACTGGGATGGTTCCGCTTGGGCGCCATCGAGCACCGGCACCGACGCCAATCTTTTTGGCGTCTGGGCGGCCGCTTCGAACGATGTCTGGGCGGTCGGCGGCAGCCCGTCGGGCACCGGGCCGAACGATGTGCTGCTTCACTTCGACGGCCTAACCTGGGCACCGGTCGCGCCGCCGCGCATCCTCGGCGCCACGTATTTCAAGATCTGGGGCCTTTCGCCGACGGACCTCCACGTGGTAGCAAGTGCCGGCTTGGCTCTTCATTACGACGGAAGTTCTTGGACCGAGGCTGCGACGGACGCGCGAGCGACCCTCTTTACCGTGCACGGTGAGGCGGCTGCCCTTCGCGCGATCGGCGGCCCACCGGCGACCGTGCTGCTCTGGGATGGCCATTCGTGGAAAGCCGAAGCGGTGCCAGCGGAGATGAGCGGCGCCATGACCGGGATCTTCGTCGACGTGAGCGGGACCACTTTCATGACCGGTGAACGCTACCAGCGCTACGAGCGCGATCCTTCGGGGCACTTCACCAACGACACGGACGTCCCTCCCTTTTTTGGTGATCTGCACGCCGTGTGGGGCGACGGCCGCGGCAATGCCTGGGCGGTGGGCGGCAACTACGTGGCGCTCACGAGCCCGGGAGTCCAGCCGAAGGGGATCGTTCTGCGCTATGGCGATTGAATCCCGGGTCGTCACGTGAGTCACCTCCTCGCCGCTCTGCTGGGATTGGTCGAAGGCTTGACCGAATATCTTCCTATTTCGTCGACGGGCCACCTCATCCTGGTGAGCTATTTTCTCGGGTCCGAGGGGGAGGGGTCGAAGTCTTTCGACATCGTCATTCAGCTCGGCGCCATCTTCGCGGTGCTCCTGCACTATCGCGGGCTTCTCATCGAACGGGTGCGCGGGCTATTTTCAGGCCGTCGAGAAGCCATCCATTTGGCAATGGCGCT
>DASWDH010000502.1:0-3264 GCA_036395495.1 Polyangiaceae bacterium | reverse complement strand
TGCGAGCAGTACGGCATGCGCCAACAAGTGCATCGACGCGAAGCAGGTCGGATGCGACGCGATCCTCACCGGACAAGGCACGATGGCCGCCGGTTCCACCCAGCGCATCGCCTCGTATAGTTGCACCACATCGACGTATGGGGGCAGCGAGTACGCTTACCGGTTCACCGGCAGCGCGAACCAGGACGTCTTCGTCGAGATCTATGGTTTGAGCGGTAATCTCGGAATCTTCGAGATCGACGGTACGACCGGTGCGCAGTGCGCCGCCGCGAGCGCGTGCGCCCTCTACGGCGATGCTTCGACAGCGTCGAGCCCGGAAGCGCTCGGCTTCACTGTGCAGCAGGGTCGCGACTACTATCTCGTCGTCGACGGCGCGGCGACCCAAACGTATTCGATGTCCGTGCAGTGCTCTACTGCGGGCGGGTGCCGTCCTACCAAGGCCATCGGAGTCGGCCAGAGCATAAGTGCGACCAACAATCCTGCCTCGGGTGCGTCCAACATCACCAACAACAACGGGTTCTACAGCTGTTACTCTCTTCAGGAGACTGGTCCTGAAGCCGCTTGGATGTTCACCCCGACCGTAACGGGCTCGTACCAAGTGAGACTGTCGGGCCTGACCAGCGATTGCGATCTCTTCGTCCTTTCCAGCAATAACTGCAACGGAACTTGCCTCACCCCGACATCAGCGTCCCGGAGTACAAACATGTTGAGGCAGGACGAAACCGTCACGTTCAGCGGGATTGCGAATACGACGTACTACATCGTGGTCGAAGGATGGAGCGGCAACACATGCAGCTTCACGCTCTCGATGACTCAGCTGTAGGCGGCGTTCGCACAACGACGCTCGACCTTTTGCGCCTGTCGCGAGCGCCGAGCGCGTGCCATGCTTGTTCGATATGTCCACGAGTCTTGCGGACGGCCAGATCTTCGCAAAAAGATACCAGGTCATTCGCTGCATTGGTTCGGGAGGAATGGGAGCGGTTTACGAGGTCATCCACCTCGAAACCGAGCGGCACCGCGCCCTCAAGGTGATGCACGGCCATTTCTCGGACAGCGCCGAGTTTCGCGAACGATTCAAACGAGAGGCTCGCGTGGCCGCGCAGATCGACAGCCAGTACATCGTCGACATCTTCGATGCCGGCGTCGACGAAGAAACGCAGATGCCTTTCTTGGTCATGGAGCTCTTGCGCGGCGAAGAGCTGGCAAAAACCCTCAAACGGGTCGGCCGCTTGCCGGCGGCGGACGTCGTGACCTGCCTGTTTCAGACTGCGCTCGCTCTGGACAAGACGCATCGCGCGCTCATCGTGCATCGCGATCTCAAACCAGAAAACCTCTTCCTCTGCGAACGGGACGACGGGCCGCCGCGCATCAAGGTGCTCGACTTCGGAATCGCCAAGCTGGCCTCATCGGGCGCCGCGTCGGCGCACACCACCAACAGCGTCGGCACTCCGCTCTACATGGCACCGGAGCAGTTCCAGGCCGGCGGATACGTCTCACCGACCGCCGACATCTATGCGCTCGGCCTCCTGGCTTACACCCTGTTGGTCGGCGACGATTATTGGCATGAAGAGCTTTCCCGCGACGAAAACATCTTCGCGTTCGCCGTGCACGCCATGAGAGGCCCGACCGAAGCTCCGAGCGTGCGCGCGCGTCGTCAGGGCGTGGCGCTGCCGCCCGGTTTCGACGCCTGGTTCGCTCGAGCCACCGCGGCTTCGCCGCTCGGACGATTCGCCAAAGCCACCGAGGCCGTACGCGAGCTGGCGCAAGCGCTTTCGGTAGCTCTACCCGCGTCGCGGGGCGCGCTCCCTTCGGTCGAGGACGTCATCTACGACGTGCCGATCTCGACGTCCAATTACACGTCCCGCACGACCCCAGCGGCCTCCGCGGCGACGATGCCGCTCGCCAAGGACCGGTTGGAGCGACGTGGCGGCGGGCGCTTCCTTTTGGTTTCCGTCGGCGTTTTGGGACTCGCCGCAGCGGCGTTCGTGTCCCTTCGCGGCGTTTCCAGTACTCGGGCCGACACGCCGGCCTGGCCGACGGCACCGGCCGCCGCGGTCACGGTTTCAGCGCCCACGGTCCCGTCCGCAGACCCTTCCAAGCTCGACGGCATCCCCAGCGAATCCCCGGTCGTGAACGCCGAGCTGCAGCCGGCCGACGCGCCGCTCGCCAGCGCCCGCATGAAGCCGAAGAAAGCACCGCCCAGTCCAGTCGTGAAAGCGCCGGTGAAGCCGATCTACTCGCGGGATTAGCGATTCCCTGTCGTTCGCCGTACAGTCGAGCCCATGGAAATCGCTCCGTCGCTTCCTCCCGGTCCGCCACAGTCGCCTTTGCGCCAGCTTGTCCGCTGGGCGCGCGACCCGATCGGTTTTCTCGAGGACTGCCACAAGACCTATGGCGACGTGTACACGACGCGGCTCCCCGGAACGCCGCCGATGGTGAGCTTCGCGTTGCCCGAGGCGGCCAAGGAGATTTTCGCGAACGCGGGCGACACGATGTGGGCAGGGGAGGCGAACGAGCCCATCGAGTTTCTGGTGGGACGACATTCCTTGGTGCGGCTCGACGGCAGCCGCCACAAGCGCGAACGCAAGCTGATGATGCCTGCGGTGCACGGCGATCGCATGGCCTCCTACGGTACGCAGATGCGCGTCATCACCGACGACGTCATCGGGCGTTTTCGCGCCGGCGATGTCATGGATGTTCAGGAAACGATGCAAGAGATCACGCTACGCGTGATCCTGGAGAGCGTTTTCGGCGTCCCCGCCGGCGAGGAGCAGATGCGCCTGCGCGGCCTGGTGGTCGAGTTTTTGAGCCAGGCCATGAACCCGACCGTGACCATTGCCTCGATTCTCGCCAGCGGTGACCGCTTCCGGGATTTTCTGTCGAACCGGCTCGCGCCCGTTCTCGACCGCGCTGGGTTTCTCGCGAAAGGTCTCCCCTGGGCACGGATCGCACGCTGCGTCCGCGAGCTCGACGCCTTGCTCTATCGCGAGATCGCCGAACGACGGCAGGTCGCCAAGGACCGCAACGACGTCATGTCGATGCTCATTCAGGCGGTCGACGAGGAGGGGCGTGGGCTCACCGATCAGGAGCTCCGCGACGAGATGATGGTCTTGCTCATCGGGGGGCACGAGACCACCTCCACGACATTGACCTGGTCGTTGGCGCTCGCGCTCGAGCACCCCGAGGTAGCGGCCTCGATTCGCGAGGAATACGACCGGGTGTTTGCCGATGGCGGGTGGGATCCGGGTCGAATCCCCGAGCTGA
>DASWDH010000501.1:0-12668 GCA_036395495.1 Polyangiaceae bacterium | reverse complement strand
GCCGGTCACCGCGAGTCAAGACCGCCCCTACACCCTGGCGTCGCCGGCGAATCGCTCAGAGTTAGCCGTCCTTCGAGAGCCACGGCAGCGCATGCGATCATCGATGTTTCGCGCAGGAGCTGCAGGGCGGTCATCTGATCGGTCGACGTCGGGGTGTGCGCGAGGAGGACCGCCGCAAAGCGCTTCGCTCCCTCGTGGATTGCGTCGTAGTGCGCGATTTGCTGGGGCGTCGCGTGATGATGCGAGAATACGTACTCTGGGTCGAAGTCCGGATGGCTCATCTAGGTCTCTCCTTTTGGTGGCTCGGTTTAACGTCGACTCAACTGCGGGGCAGCTTGCCCTTGAGTCCGCCGAAGGGGTTGTTGAATGGGGAGGAAGGTTTGGACGACTGAGCCGCGGCGTTGCCTGGACGCCCCGCATTCGCCGGACGTTCGGAGCGCATCGTCAGCGCGATTTGGCGGCGATCCATTTTTATTTCCAGGATGCGAATGGTGACGCGATCGCCTGTGCTGACGACCTCTTTCGGATCTTTGACGAACCGATCGGCCAGCTGCGAGATGTGGCAAAGGCCGTCCTGGTGGACGCCGATATCGACGAACGCTCCGAAGTTGGTCACGTTGGTGACGATCCCCGGGCACACCATGCCCGCCCTCAGGTCCTCGAGCTTGTGAATGTCTTGCCGGTACGAGAACGGGACGAACGTCTCGCGGGGATCGCGTCCGGGCTTTTCGAGCTCCTTCACCACATCGTCGAACGTGAACGCGCCGAGCTCGTCCTCGAGATCGCGCGCCGCTTTGACCTTCTGCACGCCCGCTCCCAGCAAGCCCGAAACGGGTATGCCGAGACGTTCGGCGAGTTTCTCGAGCGCCGGGTAGCGTTCGGGATGCACGCCGGTGTTGTCGAGCGGGTGCGAGGCTTCGGGAATGCGCAAAAACCCGGCCGCCTGCTCGAACACCTTCTTCGAAAAGCGCGGAACCTTCATCAGGTCGACGCGTGACCGAAAGAGCCCGCGCTCCGAGCGGTATTCGACGACGGCGCGCGCGAGCCCCGGTCCCACGCCCGACACGTGGCTCAAGAGATGATACGAAGCCGTATTGACGTTGATGCCGACCTGGTTGACGCAAGAGTCGACCACACCGTCGAGGCTCCTCTTCAGGAGGGTGGGCGACACGTCGTGCTGGTACTGCCCGACGCCGATGCTTTTCGGGTCGATCTTGACGAGCTCGGCGAGCGGATCCTGAAGACGTCTCGCGATCGAAATGGCGCCGCGCACCGTCACGTCGAGCTCGGGGAACTCCTCGCGGGCAACCTCGCTCGCGCTGTAGACGCTCGCACCGGCTTCGCTGACCATCACCACCGGGATGCCGATCCCGGCTTCCTCGAGCGCGGTCCGGACGAAGGTCTCGGTTTCGCGACCGGCGGTCCCGTTGCCGACGGCGACCGCGCGCACGTCGGCTTCGGCGACCAGATCGGCCAGCACGCGGCTCGCGCCGGCACGGCCCGACGCCGATTCTAGATGCACGACGCCGCTCCCGATGAATTTTCCCGAGCCGTCCACGAGCGCGAGCTTGCACCCGGTGCGAATGCCCGGATCCACGCCCAGCACCGCCTTCGGGCCGAACGGAGACGACAAGAGCAGCTTCTTCACGTTCTCGGCGAAGACGGCGATGGCGGCGGTGTCAGCGACTTCGCGAAGCGCCTTGTGCACCTCGGTCTCGATGGATGGAACGACGTGCGCGCGCAGCGCCATGCGTGCCGCTCGTTGGAGCAGAGGAGCACCTGCGAACGCCGGCACGGTGCAAGCGGCCGTCTCGAACGAGCGCAGCAGATCTTCGATCAGCGGGTCCTTCGACGAAGGCGTTCCATCCGGAAGAGAGCCGCCGACCGAGAGGAGCAACTCTTCCTCCGTCCACCCGCGCCGTATCGCCAGGTAACGATGCGAGCTTTCCGGCTTGAGCAGCGAAGCGATGGCCTCCTCGTGGGCGAAGTAGTTTTCGAACCTGCTGGCGGGTTTCGCCTTGTCGCTTTTCTTGGTTCGGACGACGCCTCGTTCGAAGAAGGCGGCACGCACCCGTTGTCGCAGCGCCGGCTGCTCGAAAAGACGTTCGGTGACGATCTCCAAAGCGCCGGCCAGCGCCGCATCGACGTCGGCGATCCCTTTTTCCGCGTCGACGAACGCGATCGCGCGCGTTTCCGGCAACGTCGGCCCGTCGTCCACGGCGGCACCGTGTCCCCCGTTCCACAACCAATCGGCCAGCGGCTCGAGCCCCGCCTCGCGCGCCGTGGCGGCCTTCGTCTTTCGTTTCTGTTTGTACGGTAGATAGAGGTCTTCGAGGGCCGCGAGCTCGAACGTGCCGCGGATCTGGGCCGCGAGCGATGGCGTCAGCTTCTTCTGACGTTCGATCTCCTCGAGGATGTAGGCTTGGCGCTTGACGATCTCGTCCCACGATTCCTTGGCATCGATGACGTCGCGGATGCCCACCTCGTCGAGCCCACCGGTTTGTTCCTTTCGGTAGCGGGCGATGAACGGCACGGTGGCGCCCCCGGCGTGGAGCCGCATCACCGCTTCCGCGCCGGTGCGTGGTATCTGCGTATGGCGCGCCGCGAACCACGTTTCGAAGGTCTCCGCGTTGGGCTTCACGTCGCGATATGCTCGTCGATGTGGAGGGTGAGACCATTCGGGTCGCGCACGTTGACCGATCGGCCGAACCCTTCGTCGACGATCTCTTCGACCGCGAAGCCAGCCTTGGTCAGCGCCTCCACGAGCGGCTCCAGTGGTCCAAGGGATTCGAAAGTCATCTCCACGCGCTGTTCTTCGCTCGAGTCGGCCGCGTGCAGCGCCAGCGCACCATTCGGTGATTCCAGCTCGGCCCATCGTCCGTTGCGACTTCGCGCCCGCAATCGAAGGCCCAAGATCCGGCAGAGCGCAAGCGAAGCCTTGACATCGCGAACAAAAACGATCGGAAACGGTACGACGCCTTTGGGGGTAGCGAACATGGGTGCTGGCGAGGCGTGTCCTGGACATGGACTCGCAAGGCATCGGCCACGAATTCCGACAACGTCTGCTCCCGCTCGATGCAAGCAGTTTTCGTTGCCCGCACCAAAGCGGGCTCGAGGTAGACGTTGAACTTCTCGCTCACGAGGGCGATGCTAGTCACCTAGCATCGGGTTTCAAGTCCGATGTTGTGTTGAGATCATGCTGGCTAGCATCCTAGCTAGCATGATCTCGAAACCAGCTCCCACCGTCATGTGTGCCGCGTCGTAACGCGATCGACCACTTTCACGGAGACAATCGGTACGCCGCGGAGCTCGGGCCGGTCGCTCGGGGCAGCGTACTCGCTGGAAGTAGCTGAACGAGCGCCACGCCGGTAGCGTTGAAATCCACGCTGGCCTACCTTCACGATTCCCTCTCGACCAACGACCTCAATCGGTCGATGGCCACGTTCCACTGTTCGGAGATTTGGTCGAGGCAGCGGCGCGCGGGTTCGAGGCCCCTTGGTTCCAAGTTCCATATTCGTTCGCGGCCGCGGCGGGTGTCGCGTACGAGGCCTGCTTCGGCGAGCGCGTGCAGGTGTTTGGTGATTGCCTGACGTGTGACCTTGGAACCGTCACTCAGATGGGAAATCGAGAGGGGTCCGTCATTGCAGAGACGGACGACGACACCGAGCCGGGTCGCGTCTCCGAGAGCCGCGAACACCGGCGCCGCTTCGGTCAGCTTCGCAGCCGCGGCGCTAGCCTTGCGAGACATAGCGATCGATGTTCTTCGTCTGCTCGGTCCACCCCTCGGCGTTCATCCGGAATGCCTCCGCCCGCCGCGCCAGCGGGATGCGGTCGAAGCCGGACTCGACGATGGTCAACAAGATGCCCCCTTCCGCTTCGGCCAAGCGGAACTCGACGAGCGTCGTGGGCTCTGACGAGTAGTCGACCTTGGGGTCAATCGCGTAGGGATGCCACCGGTAGGCAAAATAACGCTCGGGCTCGATTCGCTCGACGACCATTTCGAAGTTCAGGTGCTCGTAGCCCGGATAGGTGACCTTGCCGCGAACGGTCGTCCCCTCGGCGAACGGCCCCTCGAGCTTGACGCGGAACCACTCCCCGAACTCCTTGGCGTCGGTGATGGCCCGCCAGACGCGCGAGCGCGACGCTCGAAGCGTGACTTTCTTCTCGATGCGATCGGTATTTTCCATGGGCAACCTCCTGGTTGCCGATGTAACACCGGGCCGTTCGATATGCAACCGTCTAGTTGCCGATGATCCCGAGTCCAATGGCCCCGTCCGCTCGCTGGCTGGTCGGCGAATTTCGACAACTGCGGGAGCTCTGCGTCAGAAGCGGAGTCGCCACTGGATGAACGCGCCACGTGGCGCGACCCCGACGGTGATCGGGTGGGCTGCGGCTTTGTCGCCTCGGGGACCGGTAAGGAAGAAGTAAGCGGAGGCGCCGAGCGCGGCCCCTCCGGCGGCGAATCCGATCACGGCGAGCGTTTGGGCCGTTTCAGCTTCGGACTTGTATCGGTTACAGCGCTGATCTCGCGTGAGCGTGCCGTAAAAGCACAAGCTGTCGTCATTGTACTTTCCAATGAGCACTTCTCTCGTGATCTGAGCGACAACGGCCTCGCCGACCAACACGGCGCCGACGCCGAGCGAAGCCCAGGCCATCGTCCTCCGCAGCGATGTGCCGTTATCGACCGCCCGCTTCTCTACCGAAGCGGGTGGATCGATGCCGACCGGGTTCATGGCGCGCGGCGCCAGGACCACGTGCAAAACGACCGTGCCACCTGCGGGCACCTCGATCGTACGCTGCACGCTCTCGTGGCCTTCGGCCCGGAGCTCTGCCCTAACGGTACCGGCGGGGAGCCGCAGCGGCTCGGAGGGCAGAGCGGTCACCCGCGTTCCATCGATCAACAGCTCGGCCCGGTCGACGTTCGTATCGATCCGCAGCCACGCGAGGTGCTGCGCCGTTTCCGCGAGCGCTCGCGAAAGCGCCCTTTCGTTCTTTTGAATCCAAGGATCGCCGTCGATCTTGGTCGCGGCGGCGAGGTCCCGTTCCGCATCGACCCATCTGCCGAGCGCCTGCTCGGCGAGCCCAATCTGGGCCTGAGCGCGCGCCGAGGGTCGAAGCTCGTAGGCGCGACGGAATCGATCGAGCGCTTCATCGTCTTTTCGCTCGCGCCGAAGGGCGATGCCTTGTTCGATGAGCTCTTCGTCCGTCGACTCGGCCCATCCCGCGCGCGCGAAGACCAACGCGGCGGTCGTGAGCAAAAAGGCAACCGTGTGTTGGGTCATTCCAAGATGGGTGCGTTGTTGCTACCCGTTTCGGGATCATGCGACGGTTCGCCGCGCTCGCGGGCGGAGCTCGCCTTTACCGATGTGTTGAGGTTGGAATCGGCTCTGGTTCCGGCTACGGCTGCGCGTCGGGAGCCCGACTTGCCTTTGCCAGCAGGTGACGCGGTGGCATTCTCGCCGAGACCGCCGAACGACGTCGTTGCGACCGCCTCGTTGATCGTGCCGCTGGGCGCCGGCGCCGATGTCGCTGCAGTCGTCGGGTCCGCGGCATGGATGGCGCCGGGGTCGGCATGAGCTTCTTGGAGCGATACGACAGCTCCCGTTTCATCGGGAATGGCCGGCCCGCGTAAATGTACGCGTGCGACCAGAGCCACGAACAATGCCACGATCGCGGTCCCCGCCAGCACCGCGTAGAGCGGGCGCGCTAGCCTTCGAACGGGGACCTTGGCTGCCCGAGATCCATGGACGGCGCTCTCCAACGTATCGGTGTTCGGACCGTCGTCGCCCTGGGTCTCGCCTGGCGACCCCGAGCCATTTCGATCCGCGATGAATTCACGGCCCCAAATGATCCAGCTGCTCTTTCCGCCGAGCGACAAGAGGGCTGAGCCGAGCGCTTCGACCGAGGGAAAACGCTTGTCCGGATTGCGGTCCATCGCGCGGAGAACGATTGCGTCGAACTCGGTGCCAACGGCAGGATTGATCGCGCTAGGGGGGCACACCGGGGCAGTGACGATGGCGTGCATCAATTGATAAGCGCCGTTTCCCTGAAACGGAAGCGCACCGGTAGCGCACTCGTAGAGCATGACGCCGAGGGCGTACTGATCGCTCAGCGGGGTCGCGAATTTCGCGCCTCGCGTCTGCTCGGGCGACATGTAATGCACGGTTCCCAAGATCGAGCCGGAGCGAGTCAGGGGAGCGTCATCATCGTCGGCCGTCTTCGAAATCCCGAAGTCCAGCACGACTGGCTGCGGCGGCGACAAGCGCCGTCCCCGCCGCGCGAGGATGATGTTCCCGGGCTTGAGGTCTCGATGGACGACGCCCATCTCGTGGGCCGCAGCTACGGCAGACATGATGGGAAGCATCAGCTCGGCAATCGCGCGCGCCGAAAGCGGGGCGCACCGTGCCAGGTGTCCGGCCAGGGTTTCTCCTTCGAGTAGCTCCATCACGATGAACGGCACGCCACCCTCGAGCCCGATGTCGAAGACGTCGACCACATTGGGATGTCGGATCTGGGCGGCCAGACGCCCCTCCCGGAGAAACCGAGCGATGGTGACCGGTTGAGCGAAGGGCGAATGCATCAGCTTGAGCGCGACCGGCCTGCCGAGGTCCTCGTGGATGGCCTCGTACACGGCGCCCATACCCCCTCTCCCAATCTCGCGGACGAACCGGTATCGACCGAACTGCGGTGGTACGATCTGGCTCATCACGTGTTGTACGGTCATCGTGTCCCTCTACCTACACCACGGGTCAACCGCATCGGCCTCCAGCTAGTAAGGTGTCGTAAGCGGTTACTTTTGGGCCAGTTGTCGATAGAATGCGAGCGCGGAAAGTGGAGCAAGAGCGTCCTTTGGGAACCTCGCCCCCGGCCGGCGGGCACGAAGATACGTTCGAGGACGAGGGCGCAGCGAGCTCCCGACGCCTCTGTCCCGTATTGCCTCACCTTTTCGTCGTTCTCGAATGTGACAATCCGATGGCTGGGGGTGCACGGCATGCCCTGCTCGGGATCGACGAGGTCGTCATCGGGCGTGGGACGCAACGGACAGCGACCCGAGAAATGTCCGCTGGGGTAACACGCCTTTTTCTCAAGATCCCCGGGAAGTCTCTTTCTTCAACCCACGCGCGCATCGTGCGGGACGGTGACCAGTGGATTCTCGAGGACGCAAGCTCGAAGAACGGCACGTTCCTGAACGGCACGCTCGTCGAGAGGGCTCGTGTCGGAGATGGGGACCTCATCGACGTCGGTCATACGATTCTCACGCTTCGTTATGGCCTCCCCACTCCGCCCGAAACCGGGCTCGATTGGGACATGACCGGGGGTCCGACCCACTCGGCGATCACCCTGCTCCCCCTTTTGGCGCGGGAATTCGAAGAGCTCACGAGTCTCGCGAGCTCGAATGTTCCGATCGTTCTCGTTGGCGGGACGGGCACCGGCAAAGAGATGCACGCGCGCATGATGCACCGGCTGTCGAAGCGAGCGGGGAAGTTCGTCGCCGTCAATTGCGGCGCACTCCCGCCCAATCTGGTGGAAAGTCAGCTCTTTGGCCACGTGCGAGGCGCCTTTTCAGGAGCCGTGCGTGATGAGCCCGGTTTTCTGCGGGAGGCGAACGGAGGGACGCTCCTTCTCGACGAAGTCGGCGACCTGCCTGCCGCCGCCCAAGCCGCCCTGCTTCGTGTGCTTCAGGAGAATGAAATCGTGCCGGTCGGCACCGCGCGGCCGGTGGCGGTCGAGCTCCGCGTCATCACGGCGGCCCACCAACCTCTCGAGGCGCTCGTCCAAGCGGGGCGCTTTCGCCCCGACCTGCGCGCACGATTGGAAGGCTTCGTCCGCGAGCTCCCCGACCTCTGCGATCGCAGGGAAGATCTCGGCGTTCTCGTGGCAGCGCTTCTCGAGAAGGTCGTTGTCGGCGCGAAGGTGTCGTTCAAGCCCGACGCCGGGCGAGCCCTCTGCTGTTACGACTGGCCCATGAACATTCGCGAGCTCGAGCAGTGTTTGAAGCGGGCCGTGGCGCTTGCCCCTAACGGCGTCATCGAGCGCCGTCATCTGCCGGCGGCTGTCGCCGAAGCGCCCACCCATTGGCGGCCGCCGAGCACGCCGAACTTCTGGCAGGACGAGGCGCTCCTGCGTCAAGAGCTCGTCACCAAACTCCAGGAACACGCCGGCAACGTGGCTCAGGTCGCCCGCGCGATGGGCAGGGCACGTATGCAGGTGCACCGCTGGATGACGCGACTATCGCTCGATCCGCAGGACTTTCGTAAGAAGTCGACCTCGTGACCGTCTTCGAGATCGAACGCGGTCAACGATCCCGTTCGCACATCGCGCCGTGGTGATCATCCTTGGACAAGTCGGTCCAGGTGCCGCTATCGGCCATGACGCGCGCGCGAGTGTCGGGGGCATTGTTCGGCTGACCCAAAGCCCAATTCGTATAAACGACCGGCTCGCCCCCGACCCACTGAAACGGCTCCGTGCTGCGCTTGAACAGCCCAATCCACCGATCGACGCCCGCCGTCAATTGCCAGACGAGCCAGTTCTCACCGTCCGATGCGATGGTGACCAAATGCGCGCCCTCGGCAAGACAAGCGATCGACGCCTCGGCCCAAGTCATCGTCACCATCGGAAGAACGAAGTAGCAGTGCGTCTCAACGGTGGCACCCTGGCAGACCCGTTGGCCGCCTTCCGGTGCTCCGGTGTCCTCAGCGTCCGTGTCGCTCGTGGCATCGGATGTTGCGGCGGTCGCGCCGCCACCGCCCGCATCGCCTCCTCCTTCGAAATCGATCGCACCGTCGTCGCCACCTTCGGCGCCGCCCTCATCGCCCATTTCACCCCCCGTGCGAGCGTCGTCGGATTGCGGCGGCCATCCATCGCCGGGCTTCGCCGTCGTGCATCCCGAGCTCCACGCGAGGAGGGCGAGGCCAAAACCGAGGGCACGGTCGAACGCCCCACTTCGTGTTACTCGGCGAGGCCTGCGGCCCGCCTGCGGTCGTGGTCCGCGTCGTCGAGGTATTCGCATCTTGGTCTTTGAGATGTTCAGAAGTGGCCTCGCGTGCCAGGCAAGGCGCGTTCCGTCATGAATTATATCGTTCGAGGCCCGAGCGGAGGTAGTCGAATCTTACGATTGAAGTCTGCGGCAATGGGCTGCGCGAACGGATGACTTCCGCGACGCCAACGCGGAAGGATGTAACAGTGCAACAGGGCCGGCGCGGACGAGCGTAACTGTTACACCGATCGAGTACCGTCGAGCCCCCCAAGAGGTGCCGGCAACATGTGCCTCCAAGCTTGTTCGCAAGTGCTCGACGGCGAGGGATTACATCGTATGCTTCGCGGCGTGCGCTGGCCCCGCTCGGCAGTCGGAATCGTTGCTATCTGTGCGCTCGCATTCGCAATCGACGGTTGCTCTTCTGCCGCACCGGGTGACATTGTGCCTCCTTTCACCGCGGGAGGCTCGCCGGCGGCAGATCATTCCGCGGGTGGCGCGTCGGGTCATTTCGGCGATGGCGCCGCAGGCCTCCGCATCGACGACGACTCATCACCCGGCGAGGGCTGCATTCCCTCGACTTGTCAAGCCTGCGAAGCATGTGACGCGGGCACTTGTGAAGACCGCGGTCCCAACGGGTGCCGCGAATCGGGCACGGGCGGCATCGATGCGAGTGCAGATGCTTTCGACGCAGAGCAGGACGCCGCCGACGCAGCCAACGACCTCGGCGGGCGAACGTCGTGCCCGGCGATGGTCGAAGTTCCGCGCGGCGACATCTGTCGGACCGGCGCATGTGATCACCCGCCGAGCTGCGATCATCTTGATCCGATTTGTGGGCCCTGCGGCAATGAAGATTGTTGCACTTCGCTGATCGTTCCCGCGGGAGAGTTCAGGCGGTTCCACGACCCGGCGTACCACGCGAGCGTGAGCCGCTTCGCGCTCGACGAATACGAGGTGACCGTCGGGCGATTTCGCAGGTTTACGTTCTCCTATGGGAACATCTCCTCGCTCGAGCCCGGCGCCGGAGCCCACCCCCGAATCCCACAGGATACGGGCTGGAACGGCGAGTGGCTGGGTCAGCTGCCCTTGCCAGGCGATCTTGGTTATTGCGTCGACAAGATCGACAGCACCTGGACGTCGAGTTCGGGCGCCAGCGAGGCTCTTCCCATGAATTGCATCAATTGGTACGTTGCGTTTGCCTTCTGCGCATGGGACGGCGGGCGATTGCCGACACAAACGGAATGGGCGCATGCTGCCATGGGGGGGGCCGCGGAACGTGCCTATCCGTGGTCGGTTCCTCCCAGTTCGACTATCATCGACGATCGGTACGCCAACTACGCTTGCAAAGAACGCAACGCTTGCGATCTCTTTCCTCGGCTAGCGTACGCGGGCGACAAACCGTTCGGTGCCGGGAGGTGGGGTCATTTCGAGTTGTCGGGCAACGCAGCCGAGTGGAATCTCGACTTCTTCTCCTCATTACAGCCTGGCGATTGCATCGACTGCGCTCGCTTGACGCCCCAGGCAGCCTACGAACAAGTGCGTGTGATCTCCGGTGGAGACTACCAGAGCTTGAGTGACAATCTAAGGACCGATCGTCCAATCAAGGGCGCGCCGTCGCAGACACCCTCTCCCACGGTCGGCTTTCGCTGCGCGAGGGACCTCGCTCCATGAGCCGGCGCCCCTACGCCACGAGCATGCACGGGGCGGGACCGTTCACGGCATGGCTCGTGGTCATCGCTGTCAGCAGCGGCTGGACCTTGGGATGCACGGCGGCGAAGTCCGACGGAATGCCGCCGGAGAATGCCCTCACGAGCGACGGATCCGGCGGCCTCAGTGGACAAGGCGGCCGAGCGGAAACGGATGGGGAAGGAAGTGACGGAGCGCTCGCGCCGGACGGTACGGAGTCCGGCATCACCGGGAGTGGCGCCGGTGCGCCCGACGCGCAACCGGATGTGGACGACGCAGCAGGCGATGGATGCGCGCTGGAATGTGGACCGGTCGACGCCGGCAAGCCCGACGGACCCGTGCGCGGATTGTCGACGCTCACGGGGTGGATGGAGTTCGCCGACGCGTCGACGGGCGACGCGATGTTCAGTATCGAGACCACGGCGGGCGTTCAGACTCTCACCCTGGTCGTCGATAGTGCGGATGATATCTGCTCCCAAGGCACCGGCAACGCCCGTGTGTACCATGAGTTCGCTTCGTTGAAACTCATCGGTACACATGTCGGCGGCGAGGTGGTCTTCGCACCGGGAACCTATCCGTACGGTGCGCCGGTCACCGCCGCCGACGGAACCCGAATCGTATTCGACGATGGATTGGTGATGATGATTAGCGGGGCCTACGGCATTGTGACGGGTGAAGACGTAACCGCTGGCGCGATCACGGTGACGAGCCATGTGGGCGGCATTCTCCAGGGGCACTTCGAGCTCACCCTCGACTTCTCGGACGCCGTGGCCGGAACATTCACTGCGCCCTTTTGCCCGTCCAAACCGCCGTGAACGGCCGGTGAGGTAGAATGTCGCTTGCGGCTGGTAAAGTCTATCGTGGTAATGGGGAGCGTTGCGGCCCGCGATGGACAATTTTTGATCGGCGGCGCGACCAACGGACTCGGCGACTTCGATCCGGGGCCGGGCACGGACATCATCGACCGCGGCAACGTCGACTTCGTCTCGCGCTACGGCTTCTGAGCGGCTATTTCCCGCTCGCCCGCGCCTTGCGCTCGCGATAGCCGGTCGGACTGATTCCGTACCAGCGCCGGAACGCTCGGCGGAACGCGCCGAGAACTTCACCTTCCAGGACTATCCGCAGAAGCTCCGCTCGGCGGCGAACCATCCGTACAAGTCGACGCCCAAGCCGGCAGCCGGTGGAACGGATCTCGGCGACGGCCTGAACTACTTCAGCGAACCCTGCTTCGAGGACACGAGGCTCTACCGAGAGCCGTGGAAGCGGTGCTACGGGCAGTTCTCGAACGCGAGTGATTGCTTGACGAGCAAGGGCTTCGCAGTCGTCGAGGTGCAGGTCGCGCCGGGCGTCGCCATCGATGTGTACGATCTCCACATGGACGCCGGCGGCGCCTCGCAGGACGTGGCGGCGCGCGCTGCGCAAGTCGACCAGCTGCTCGCCCGGATCGCGTCGCAGTCCGTCGGCCGCGCCATCATCGTCGCCGGCGACACGAACATGGGCGGGAACGAGGCAGCGCTGGCCGAGTTGCTCACGAATGCGAAGTTGACGGACTCGTGCCGAGCGCTGTCGTGCGGGGACGAGCGGATCGACCGCATCATGTTCCGCAGCTCGATGACTCTGGATCTGAAACCATCGAACTATCGCATCGCGAGCGAGTTCGTCGACGGCTCGGGCCAGGCGCTGTCCGATCATGAGGCGGTCGCCGTGGATTTCGTGTGGCACAGCCGATGAGATCCTCTCGTCGCTCGCCCATGCAGCATGGAGTCCGGCGATGCCGGGTCGTGTGATGACAGCCTGCCGCGCGATATCGAGGCGCTTCTCGAAAAGGACCCTGACCATTGAACCGGTGACGCTCGCGATGCTGGACGATCTCGATGCCGTCGAATGGTTTCGAAATGTCGGAACGGCTCGCCCCCAGCACGCCAGGAGCGTTTTGTCGTGGGAGGAGGGCCAGCGCTACCTTCACAGCGCCGCGTCGGAGAACGTTCGAATCGAAGCCTCCACCGGG
>DASWDH010000500.1:0-18209 GCA_036395495.1 Polyangiaceae bacterium | reverse complement strand
TTGGCCACGAAGCGTTCCTCCTTCTAGAAAGGCAAGAGACTCCGAATCGACTGCACGGCGCGGCCCGTCTGAGCGAGCGCGAGCGCGTCTTGCTGTTTGCGGAAAAATGCGTAGGCGGCCTTCGCGATGTCGACCGTGGGGCCGCTCTGGCACTTGAAGACTTCGGGCGTGAGCACCTGCAGCGCGAGGCTGACGCGCGCCATGATCGGGTACAGGCTCGGCAGATGGAGCTGCTCTTCGACGGAGTAGCTCGTGATGCGGACCGGAACGATGCGCCCTACGCCAAAGACAAACAGCGTGATCGGCACGGTCTGGCGCTTGGGGGGCTGGGCGCCGACGAGCGACGCGACCGCGCCGAGAAGCTGACCCAGCGGCGACTGGCCGGGAAAGAGCATCTTCTCGATGGCGGCGATGCGATCGGCGACGCCAAATTGCGTCGCCACCGGGTCGTTCTCTTCGAGCTGGTCGCTCGCGTCGAGCTCGATGTCGACGGTGATCGCTTCCTCGGGGTCGAAGGGCTGCGCGGTCGGCGAGGGGAGGCCGCGCTGGGTCTGGTCGACCTCCAGCGGGTTCCACGGTTTCATCGTCCTCTTCAGGCTCGAAGGGTTGAACTGGAAGGGGACGATGTTGGGAACGGGGAAGACGAGCGTCTCGGTGAGCTGGATGAGAGCTCCCTTCTGAAGCTTAGGGCTGCCGCGGAACCCTGTTTCCGGCATGCGTTTACCTTTCCCCTCCCGTTCGGCCGAGCGTCCGGAGCAACGACTCGACGATGGCGTCGCTCATTTCTTGCTCGCCGAACCCCGAATGGTGAACCTTGATCGCGAGTTTTTCATATTGCCCCTGCAGTCCAGCAGGGAGCTCGGACGCCAGCCGCGTCGCGACTCGGTCGGCGACACCGCGGCCCAGGGCGGCGTTCGTGCCGGGGATCGAGAGGCGCAGCGCGCCGATATGGGCCGTCGGCCTAGCGGACATGCTCCACGATCCTTTCCCTTTCGCGCGGGTTCACGCTCCGGCCCTCCTTGGCGAGCTCGCGATCGACGCCGGCGAGAAGATCGTCGATCGTCATGGGTTGCGCCGTTTGACGCGCGATGAACACCGCCGCGAGCACCGACAGCTTGATCTGCGCGCCCGACATGTCGACGGTGTCGGCGAGCGTCACGAGGGCCGGGTCGAGGCGCTCGGCGTCTTCCGAGGTCGTTAGCTCGCGAACGAGCCGCCGAAAGATGGCCAGGCGCTCCGAGGGCCTCGGCCTCGGGAAGTCCATCACGTACCGGATCCGCCGCACGAAGGCGACGTCGAGGTTCTGCATCTTGTTGCTGGCGAGCAGCGCGATGCCCTCGAATTCTTCGACGAGTTGCAGGAGGTAGTTCGTGTCGGCGTTGGCGTATCGGTCGTGCGAGTCGCGCACGTCGGTCCGCTTGCTGAAGAGGGCGTCGGCCTCGTCGAACAAGAGCACGGCGTTCATCTCCGCGGCGCGGGCGAACACGCGCCGCAGGTTCTTGGCCGTCTCGCCGATGTATTTGTTGACGGCGGACGCCAGATCGATGCGCACCAGATCGAGCTTGAGCTCGGAAGCGACGACCTGGGCGGCCATGGTCTTGCCGGTACCGGGCGGTCCCGTCATGAGCGCGACGAGGCCGGTGCCCCGAGGAAAGAGGCGCTTTGCGGCGGACCGTTCCCAGAAGCGGACGCGCTCGCGCGCCTCGAAGAGAAAGTGGTCGAGCAGCTCGTTGAGAGATGCCGACACCATCAGGTCGTCGCGCGAGAAGGGGCATTCGATGAGACGACCGAGGTCGCCCAGGCGGTGGCGCGTGAGCTTTCGGCACTGGTCCTGCGCCTCTTCCACGCCGTCGACGCCTCGCTGGCCGATGGCGGCAATGTCGCCCACCTGCATGCGGTAGCGCTCGGCGACCCGATCGAGCTCGGCCGCCGGCCACGCCTGCGACGCGGGGACGAGGCGTCGCCACAGCTCGCGGCGCTGATCGATCGAAAGCTGCGGCATCGTGAAGCGCTCGTCGACGATGCCCGACTGGGCCGCCACCCCGAGATCGACGTCGCCGATCGCGAACTGGAGCCGGACAAGCCCCGGTCCGAGCGGAGACCGCCGCTCGAGCTGATCGCCGTACCAGACGAGCGAGCTGCCCGAAAGGAGCGCCTGGCGTTGAGCGTGAAGATGCACCGTCGTCCAGATGGCGTCGTTGGCGGCGCTCGTGTCGATGGCGAGCGCCGTGCCTCCGAGCGCGTGCGTCACGCACGCGGCCAACGTTTTGCGTCCGCTGTTGCGCGGGCCGAGCATCGCGATGCGCGCGCCCCGACCCTGCGCGAGAACGCGCCGTACCCGCTGTGCCAGATCGGCGACCGGCCAGCACGCCGGCGGATCCAGCGGCTGCGCGGTCGCCGCACAATCCGAAAGCACCGGGTCGAGGCTCGGACGGCCGCACAAGAAGTCGACGATGTGAGGGTCGATTTGTAGAGGCTGCGGATCGCCGGGGCTCGCGTCACCGACGCGAACGAGCTCCCAGCGAAGAAGAGGACCCGAACGGGGAAGAATCGGAGCTCGGCCGTGACCGCAAAGGCGGGCGATCAACGCTTCGCTCGGGTAGTTCTGATCGGGATGGTGGTGGAGCGTCGCCCAGACGCGCCCGAGAGTCGGGTCGAGCGCCGACGCCAGGCACACCTGAAGGATGTCTTGTTCGGTGTCGGAGAGCTCGAACGTGGCTGCGAGCTGCGCCAGCGCCGAGACGTCGCCGTCGGCCCCGTCGAGCAGGCGGTCGCAAGCCTCGATCTCGGCATTGACGGCGCGCAGCGAATCGTGGCCATCAACGAAGCTCCGTTCGGCTTCGACTGAATCTCGGTCGTCGAGAACGAGCCTCAGATCGCCCGCTCCGATCCGGCCGCCCTCGTACGAAGCTCCGCCCCGCAAGTGCTCGAACCAAGCCAAGCGGCGTCGCGCGAAGGCACGTACGCGCTTCACGGCGACTTCCACGGGCGTGTCGTCGCGGTGGGGGCCGTCGTCGTGGCCGAGAGCGCTCCGGACTTGCGCCGCGGCGCTCATGGAGCCTCCGCGGTGATCCACGCCGGCGTCGCAGTGGCGCCGTTGACGACGAGGCGCACCGCCAGCGGGTTCGCCTCGCTTGGCGCCGGCGCATCGGTCGGCAGTACGAAATCGATGCGGGCCCCCTTGTCGGGACCCGAGTCGACGACACGGAACTCTCCCGAGGCAAGCGCACCGGCCGTGGTGCGGCGGGTGAGCACCGAGCCGGCAACGGAGAACTCGATCTCGCGAGTGGCAACGTCGGTGGTCGAGCCAACGAGGTAGTCGCCGACGATCCGCAGCTCGTACGTGCGAAGCGCGGTCACCTGGACGCTTCGAATCTGAGGCGTGACCATGAACGACAGCTCGTTGGACGTTCGCGGCCGCGGTCGATCTCCGACACGGTCGTCTTCGACCAGCACGCGCACTCCGTAGAGACCCGGCAAGATCAGGATCGCCGTTCCCAGGACGTCGACGACGTTGCGAAACACGCGCAACGACACTTGGCTCGAAGTGGCCGAGAACTGCCACTGCACGTTGTCGGCGGGCTGCTCGACGACCGGCTGGTCGAGCGCGAGCTTCACCGTCGAGCCTCCGATGCGCAAGAGCAAGAACCTTCGTCCCGGACCGAGCCCTGTGCCGTCGATGAAGAGACGGTTGTTCTCGAGCAGATCAGGGGAGATAGCGGCCAGGTCGGCGAGCGCCGCGGAGCCGTCGGCGTCGAACAGCGCGGGGCGGGCCGGGCTCGCCCTCACCTCGCGAACTTCGCTCAGCGCTCCCGGGGGCTTGAACCGCACCACGCTGCGGGTGTTGACGAGCTGCGGCTCGCTGCTCGTGAACACGAACTGACCGACCGACAGCACGATGCCGGGAGCAAACTGGGGCGGCTTCGGCTCGAGCACGACGATGCGCGCCTCGACGAAAAGCATCAGGCGGGGGACGCGCTTGTCTTCCGTGCTCCAGAAGTTGAGCGTCTCCTCCATCGGAGCCGGCCGCAGGATGAGCTCGAGCTTGGTCTTGCGGTCGAGCTGGGGGTCGAGAAAGAACACCTCCTCGGTGGGGGAAAACTTGAGCGAGGTCTTCTCGGTGATGAGTGGAAAGTCGTGAAGGGCGCGGCTGATGACGCCGATGATGCGGTGCTGCTTGAGCGCCGAGTCGTCGACGAGAGGATCGCTCACGGCGGGCGTGAAGACCGTAATCGCGTATTGCAGGATGAGCCCCATCGGAGCGTGCTGAATCGGTATCGGCCCGAGCGCGGACGACGTGACACGGTTCTTGAATTCCGGGCTCTCGGTCACGTGGAACAGGTGCACGCTCACGACGGCGGCGGGCCCGGCGAACTCCGTGTCCGGCGGCAAAGCGGTCACGACGACTTGCGTAACCCCATCGAACCGAAGCGTTTCGCTGATCACCGTCTTCAACGTTTCGGTCACGTCGCCGAGGTTCGTCAGCATGGCCCTATCGCTGCCTCAGTCCGAAGGTGAGAATTCCGAGGTTCGTGGCCGCGGGGGCGGCGGCGCCAGGCGCGGTTCGCGCGGCGCGCGGCTCCCGCGGCGCGGGCGGTTGGGTCGGCGCTGGTCGCGGAGCCACGACTTCGACCTCGATGCGCCCGATCGTGAGACGCGGAGGTTCGGGCGCGCGCGGTCGCGGCGCGGTGAGCGGCCGCGCCGTCGCGCGCGCCGCGCGCTCGCGCGACGCGGGAACCTTCGCCGTGTCGACCTCGGAACGAACGGCGGCTGACTCGCCCTTCGTTCGACGCGCGCCAGGCTCGGATCGCAACCACGCGTCGAGCCGCTCGAAGGCGCTACGAACCTCGGGCGTGAGAGGATTCGCCGGCTCGTGATTCTCGGCGGTCGCGCGCGATCGAACGGGAGGTGGGGCGTCCGCGCGATCGGCGCGAACCGGCTCCTCGCTTCGACGCGCGGGAGCGACCGGCTCGGGCGGCTGGGCTTCCTCTGCCGCGGGTGAACCACCTCGATCGGGCCGCGACGCTGGAGGAGAGACGACCTGCGTGCTGGGTGCCGCTCGGAATGGACCCGGTGAGGGCGCTGCGTCGCGTGTTCCGCTCGATCGAATTACCTGCCCTGGACCGAGTGGTCGCGCCCCGATCGAAGGTGCCGGCGCAACGACACCGGCTGGAACGGGGGACGGCGCCCCCGAAGGAGCTTCGGCCTCGGTGGGAGCGTCGTCGACGGCGCTCGGCGGCACGCCGCCGATGTGAACGGAGTCGGCAATCGCGGCGAAACTCGGCATGTTGAGCCGCTGATCGAGCCGCGCGAGCGGCGAGTCGCTGCCGCGGCTCGGTGTGAGGCGCGGAGCGCCGCCGGGCGTGGCGGCCCGCCTGGCAACACGACCCAAGTAGCTCACAGCGGTGCCTCCGTTCGCTCGCGCTCACCTTCGATGAGGGCCACGTGGGCGCGCCTTTCGTTGCGCGGCAAGGCGATGATTTCTTCGAAGCTCCAGCGATAGGCCATCGCGATGGAGTGAATCTCGCGGCTCAAGAGCGGCCGCTCGCGTTGCAGCATCGACGAGAAGAACGAGACCATCTCGAACGGCACCGACTGCGCCGCTCCGCAGAGCGGGCAGCTCGCTTCGAGGTCGAAGCTCAACACCGGTCCCGCCGCTTCCATGCACCGCTCGACCGCAGCCGCATCGATCGACGAACCGGAAGGCTCGACGCACCGCGCGAGAAGGGCCCTCTCCGATTCGGCTTCGGGCATGCCGTAGAGGGCACGCTCGTCTTCGACCGTGGGGAGTCGGAATCGCGTGCCGTCGTCGAGCGCGTAGTAGCCGGCTGCGTCGGGACCCTCTGCGCCCGTCTCGGCTCGTTCGCCGTAGGTGCCCTCGAGAAGATCGGACAAAGAGAAGTTGAACTCGAAGTGCTTGTCGCACGAAGGGCAGCGGACGTGGCTCTCGACCGAATCTCCGAAGCAATGGGCGTAGAGCGCGGCGACGAGGCGATCGCGGTCGGACACCGTGATCGTGGAACTGTCGCCGCTCGGGGCGGCTCCCGGCACATCGACGAGCAGCCTCTCGATCACGTCGGAGATCGCCCAGCCGTCGCACGGCCCCGAAACCATCTCTTCGCGCCCCGTCGGCTCGCGCAAATACGCTCTGCGCAGGCGCGCGCCGACGCCCAGCTCGACTTCGAGCGACGGCGCGCCTCTCCACCGCGAGGCGCGAGCGACCCATTGCCGCGCGCGCCCCCCGACGACATCCTCGTCACTGTGCTGCATGGTCGTTCCTCGGCCGGCTTACGTTTCCGCCTTCTCGACCACGCTGTCGTCGCGCTCCCATCCCTCGTTCTGGATGATGATGTGCTCGATCATGGTGGCGTTGGCGTTGGCGTCGAGCTCGGGCAGAGCCTGGTATTCGGACACCCAGCAGCGAAACACCGTGTACTGCTTGACCGGCTCGCCTTGCAGATTGCGAACCTGGATGATGATGTTGCGCTTGTAGTTCTTGAGCGAGACCGATTTATCGTCGAACGTGTTGTAGACGAGCTTGGCCCAGGCCTCGAATTCGAGGTCGAAGGTGACCCCGCGCTCGAAGGTGATCGGCTCGAACTTGCTGGCGCCCGGCGAGTGGCGCGGCGTGCTGAGATCGCCGCCGTCCCGATGGCTCACGACCTCCGTCGTTCGTTTGAGCGGACTGATCTTGCTGACCCCTGCGACGGGCGTCGTGTTCCCCTCGAAGAACAGCACGAACTTGAAGTTCTTGAACGGGTCGATGCGCGTCGTATTGACAGTAAACTGTGCCATGCGATTTCCTCGTTGTTGCTAGAGCTCAGACCTGGACCTGTCCCGCCTTTTGCTTGATCGTGATGACCACGAACTCGGCGGGTTTGAGCGGCGCGAAGCCGACGATGACGTTGACGATGCCCAGATTGATGTCGTTCTGGGTCGTGGTTTCGGAGTCGACCTTCACGAAGTACGCGTCTCGCGTCGTCTTGCCCGCGAACGCGCCCTGACGGAACAGGTTGTTGAGGAAAGCGCCGACCGTCAGCCGAATCTGGCCCCAGAGCGGCTCGTCGTTCGGCTCGAAGACGGCGAACTTGAGACCGCGCACGAGGCTCTCTTCGAGGAAGAGAGCGAAGCGGCGAACCGGAACGTACTTGTAGTCGTCGTTGCCCGAGTTGTCGAAACCGTCCATTGTGCGAGCGCCCCAGCTCACGATGCCGTTGGGGAACACGCGGATGGCGTTGAGCGCGCGCGGGTTGAGCAGCCCGTTTTCGGGATCGGACATCGGCACGGCGACCCCGAGGATGCCGCGTACGTCCGCCTCGATGCCCGCGGGCGCCTTCCACACGCCGCGGTTCGAATCGATGCGGGCCATGATCCCCGCAATGGACCCGCTCGGATCGATGCTGCGCGGGTTGCCGTCGGGGTCGACCTTCAGTCGGGGCCAGTAGAGCGCCGAGTGGTCCTTCACGATGCCGATGCGCAGATCGACGACCTTGTCCCGCGCCTCGAGCACGGTGTCGGTGCTCGACGGGGCGTCGATGAGAAGAAACGCGCGTCGCGAGAGGGCGAACGAGCTCGCGCCGCCCCAGAAACTCTCCCGATTGTCCGGGGCGGCGGCGCTCTTCGGCAGCATCAGGATGTTGAAGATGTCCACCTGGCGATCGATCTCTTCGAAGGCAGTCCGGTATTCCTCGAGTCTCGGATTCGAACCGTCGTTTCCCTGATCGAAGGGGCTGCCCGCGATCTTCGACGTTGCGAGAGCGGGCACGAGGATACCTCCCGTGGCCGCGATACCGCCGAGGCTTGCCGCCGGCACGGTGGTGAACGAGTGACCACCTCCGCTCGACGACGACCCTCCCACGAATTTGAGCGTCAAGCGATAGCCGGCGAGATCGGCGTGCCAGTTCTTCGCGGCAGCCAAGTTGTCGTTGATCGCCTTGGCGATGGCCTGCAGGTTCTGCCGCACGTTGAGAAGTGACGAGACCGTGCTGGCAGTCCCCTTCTTCATCTTGGTCGTCGTGGTGAACACGGGCTTGTCTCCCGTGATCGTGAAGGGCGCAGTGCCACCGAGAACGAGGCTGCTCGCCGCCACCCAGTCGGCACGGGCGCTGTTGCCGAAATTGAGAAGCGCAGTGATGGGGCTCGTGTCGGCAGGGGAGGCGCCCTCGAGGGTCGAGGCGAAACCGTTGGGTGCGGGGCGGCTGTTGCGGAAGGCGCCGAGTTCGATCCCGCCCTGCGCCACGCCCAGGCCGAGCGCGACGGCGATGTCGGAGTCGGTAGCGCGATCGAGGACGACGTCCAAACTCGGATGGGTGAACACGAGGTAGCTTTCGCTGTCTCCCGCATCGGCGTCGGTCGTGCCCGGCGTAGCCACGGTGATCGTGCCGGGGGCAAGGTTCGCTCGTAGGTTGACGACGGCGGTCAGGTCGGCCGCCAGGTTGGCGACGGTGGTAAGGTCGGTGAGAAAGATCGGGATCGTCACGGGGGTGTTGTTGCCCAGCCGGAGACGGAACTTTCCGAACCCCGGATTCCCCGGCACCGCGCCGATGGCGTTCGTGATGGTCGTGAGGAAGTTGCTCGAGAGCGTGCCGGAGATGGAGAAGGACTGCTCCGCTACGATCGCGCCACCGGTTCCGGTGCCCGTGGCCTCTGCCGTTACGAGGGCGGAGTCGTTCGCGAGGACCGTCACCACGAACCGCGATTCGAGGGGATCCATCGACAGATCCTTGTGCAGCTCGGATTCCTGCACGGACACGTTTCCGTTGGCGTCGGTTACCTCCCGGAAGATCGTCAGGTTGAACGTTCGCTCCGGACTGGACGTCGCGTAGTCGATGGTCGCGCGCAAAAGGTTGCCGTCTTTGCCCTGGCTGACGGCCTTGAATTTGAGCTGGGTGCCGTTCGCGACGCCGGTCAGGGTCAACGTGGCCGGAGCCACTGGCGGGCCCGCGACGCGAACGATGAACGCCTGCTGCCCGCCGTTCAGGAAGAACTGGCGCACCTGATCGGTCATCTCACCCTGTGAGACGTCGTCGGAAAAGTTGCGAACATAGTCGGTGAAGCCCAAGACCAACTTGGGGACTCCAACAGGGCCGCGCTTGGCCATGCCGACGAAAGCCGCGACCGCGGTCGATACGCCGGTGATCGTCCGCGCACCCGACGGGACCTCTTGGACGTAGACGCCCGGAAAACTTACCTGCACCATAGCGATCCCTTCTCCCTTCTGAACGTGCCGTCATCGCTCACCAACAAGGCGGCATCTCGTCGACGACAGCCCACGCTGCTCTCTCTTTCCACTCTGGACCCGATTGCATTCTGCAACTCGCTCGTCGTGTGCGCAAGCGTGCGTTGACGAAATTTCCATTGGCTTTTGCTTATGCGAAAAACAACCGGACGGCTATTTGCAATGAAGAAAAGGGTTTGCCGGATCGGCCGCGATATTTGCAGTCAACGAATGCGGTACAGTCGCCGTCGCGAGCGGCGCTTCGGCGCCGCTCGGCCGTCGCCGCTCGACGCGACCACGCGAACCGGCGCGCTCGCGAGCCTGGGCGCGGCTGGGCGCGGGCCGAGGCGGGCCCGGAGTCCCGCAAGCTCGGCTCCCGTTTCTCCCCACGCGGCGGGCCCGATCAAGGATTCGAGTCGGCTCAAGGGAACGGGGAAAGTGCGAGAAGACCTGGGGTTGCTGAGGTTCTGGTCGTGGCAGAGCCAGAGGGTCAACGAGTCGCTCGGGATCGTGCGTGCGCTCGCGGCGTGCCGCCGCTCGAGCTGCCGCATCCAAATCGTGTCGCTGCCCTTTCGCAAGGTCTCGTCGAAAACGGCGGAACGCGCAACGTCGGCTCGGAAGCCGGCCGTATTGAAGACCAGGCGATCGCCGCCGAAGTAGCGACGACATCCGCTTCCCCAGAGATCGACGAACCACGCGCGGGTGGCCCCCGCCATGGATGCGTCGGCCATCATCGCTTCGGCGAGCCACCTCAACCTCTCCGGGTGACTCCAATCATCGTCGTCGAACCAGGCGATGAACTTTCCCCTCGCCATCTCGAGAGCCACGTTGCGCTTGCGCGAAACGAGCGTGCCGGCATCGGCGCGAATCACGCGCACGTCGGAACGCGTGGTCTCGATGGGCACGTCGGAGCTATCGACAATGACGAGTTCTTTGCAGGGCCATGTTTGCCGATCGAACGCCCACAAAAACCAGTGGACGAACGCGGGGCGGTTTTCGGTCACGCACAAGCAACTGAAGAGCTCGGGCTCGGACATCTCGCTCACCGAGAACCTGGACGTATTACTTGCGACGCATCGGTGTGAGCACCACCCGTCTGTCCAAAGAAATGGCTCGCTGCCCGCAACCGCCGCACGGGCGCACGCCCAGCGCGGTGGTCAGGTGCTTGATGGCCTGGCCCAGCCCGATGCTGCGGCGCAACCCTGGCGCAGGAATTCGTATCGGTCGCGGGAGCTTGCTCATGTTGGACGATCCTCTTGGCTACGGGCGAGGGCGAGGGGCGAGCATGCGCCGAGGGCATCGTGTAGCTCCGTGCCGGGAAACACGAGTTCCTGGGCCGACGCCGGATTTCGTTCTAAGCGGCACGCCCACTCCGTTCTCAGTTTGTGCACGATTCGCGCGAGATTTCTGCGGTTCGAGCGCTCGATGTTGCGATCTTCGTGGAACCGAGCGCGAAGCGAATTGGAGTGTGGGATGGGGCGCACGAGCGAGAGCGGTATTTCCGCGAAATCGAGCCCTTCCTCGAGATAGAGACGCAGCCGGAGCTCGATGTCTTCGGCGCCCCAGCCGGTAAACGCCTCGTCGAAACCCCCTGTTCGCTCGAACGCCGCCCCGTGGACAATCAATAGTCCGGTTAAGGAAGGCATGGGGGTACCGTCGTCTTGTGGCGCCGCAACCAGGAAACGTTCAGGGCGCAGTTGCGCTCGCACGAAATCCCAGAATCCTGGTTCGATCAGGGTATCGGCATCCATGAAGCAGAGGTATTCCACGCCGGCATCCAAGGCGCGCCGAGCCCCGATGTTGTGCGCCCGGCTCTTGTTGAAGACCTTCTGACCGGTAACGCGCTCGACCAGCACGCGATTCTGCTGGACCTCAAACTCGTAATGCTTGTTCACCCAATCGGAAATGCCTTCCGGACACGAATAATCGACGAGACAATACCGGATGTCTGGATCCTCTATTGCCCGTGGCAGCGTACGCTGGACGAAGCGCAGACGGCCCATGCAAGGCGTCACTGCGCAGACAAGAGAGGTTCGATTCCCTTTGTTCGCCTGCATTCGTTTGCAACCCGCGTGCATTCAGGGATTCCACGAACCTTCCCGCAGCAGACCGGCACGTGCAAGTGATTTCGACTGGCAGTCGACCCAGCAATCCACTCGCGAGAACGCACGCGCTGCACTGTCGAGGACGAGACTCCTTCCTGACGCGGCGCTTGTTACCCCGCAGGTCGATAGCCTTTCAAATGATGGCAATGGATCGCACGTCGGCCAGCGCAACATGCTTCGTTCGTCTTATGAGCTTTCCCCATTGAGCCAACGGCAATTGCGGATGCAATGAATCACCGCGGCAATTCGTGTCTTCGCCCGGTCAAGCGTACTGTCCGCACGTCCGGACACTGAGCCGGGAAAGGAAGGGCGGGAAGCCGCGCGATCATATTCGTTCAAAAAAAATCCGTCACGCGTCCACACCATTTGCTCGCAAAAAAAAGGGGCGTGCGCAGCCGCCACCGGTTTTCGACCTTGGGGGGCGAACTCGGCTTCTGCTTGGGGTCGAGAAAATCATTAGAAATGCGCCCAAGTAGCACTCTGCGCTCGAAGGTGGAGATGCCCGAGCGACAAAGGTCGCATACTTCGGCGAGGAGATGGTGGGCCACGAAAACGGACACGCCCCTGGCTTTCTGCCAGTTGCAGCTCCAAGATGACGACGTCGGCATTTTTCTTTTCGATGCCTCCGTAGGGGAACCATGCCAGCGCGACTTTCATCCTCGAGTCATGTATCACGCGTCTCGTTTGGGGGTAGGTTTGCCGCCTGTCTGCTCGGCCGGGACCCTGCCGTCACTGCACGAACGCTACATCGTCGATCCAGAATTCAAAACTGGTCGGCGGCGCCACCGCAGAAAAAAAGATCGAGATGAGCTCCTTGCGATCGAACGATTGACCGGTGATCTTCCATTGCGTCAAGTCGATCGAGTTCAAGTTGATGACCAGCTGCTTCCAGCTTCCATCGTCGGTGTTGGGGATGGTGATGACTCTCCGAAATGGGTTGTAGCAATCGGGGGAGCAGCCTCCGAGCACGGGATTCGGGCAGGTCTCGATGCAGTGACCGCCCTCGCTGGCCGGGATCGTCGACGCCGTCTGGAAGCCGACTGCGAGTTGGGTGCCCGGGGCCGCTTTGAGCCAGAACGTGATCGCACGGTAGGCGCTCGCGTCATAGGGAGCAGCGACACTGTTAGCCTCGAGCGATTTGTTCAAACCGGCGGAGATGCCGCCGCCCCAAATGCTGAACCCACTGCCTGTCGTGTGCGCCGCGCGCGTATTCTCTCCACGGGCCGGAATGAGCGCGCTCGGCAGGAAGGGAGACGGGAGCTGAACGCTGCCGATGCTGTGGTCATTGTCATTGACCCACACGCCGACCCTCCCCCCCGAAAGGCACACCACGGCGTCGTCGTCCTCGAAGTCGTCGATGATCGTCGGATCCTTGCACCCCCGCGAGCCCGCGTCGATGACCGTGCCGCCGTCGCCAGCGCTTCCCGACGTTCCGCCCGCGCCTGCCGCGCCACCCGATCCCGCGCTCCCACCCACGCCAACCGCTCCTGCTCCGCCACCCGGACCGGCACCCGCCTCGCTGCCCGCTTCGGCAATCGCACCACCGTTCCCGCCTGCACCTCCCGCCCCGGAGATCCCGCCACCGCCGTCGATCGGGCTGCCGCCGCCCCCCGTCGCTCCTCCCACTCCCGGGCCCGCCGTCCCGGCAGCGCCGCCGGCCGAGGTGCTGTTCGGATTCCCTCCCATTCCAGCTCCGGACGAGCCATTCCCACCGGCGCCCCCTCCGCTGGTGGCGCTGCTCGAGCTGGTGCCACCGCCATCCGGCCCCGCGACGCAGACCTGCGACAGGCAGGTAAGCCCCGTGTTGCAACTACCATTGGGATAGCAATCGCATTTCTCGGTGCCCGTCGTGCAAGCACCCCCCGCCGTCGACGGATTGTCATCGGACTTGCCGCAGCCGCCTGCGACCGCCGTCACCACCAAACCCGCCATCGTGAACCATCGAATCAGCATGGATCCCTCTCTTCTTCCACCGTGAGCCTCGTCTCCGAGGCATGCGACGAAGCCCTCCGCACGAAACCCGCCACGAGCCCTGTGTCGGGCGGGATCGTGCCTCTACCAAAAGCCCACGACTTCGTCAGCAGTTCTCACTTAACACTCCCGGTGCGATGATCTCGATCCTCTCCCACACAATGTTTCGTATCGCTCGACGGACACGAATCGAGCGCCGACCTCCTTTGGAGCCACGTACGGACTATCGGGGCGCCGTGAAATCCTTCGTCCGAACGAACGGGACCCAATGCGCTAAGAAATAGGGAGGGACCTGAAGGTGGGATCGCCGAGCGACATAAGGTGCATGCGGAGAGGAGAGTCACCCCTGCGTCGCCCTTGGTTCTTGTTCGTTCTGGCCTCCGCCGTTGCGCTGCCAGGGTCAGGGTGCGGCAACTCCTCGGGCGATGACGGCGCACCCAGCGGCCCGGGCACCGGCGGGGCGGGGGGCAGCGGCGGGACCCAGCCCGGCGACGGGTCGGCGGGCGGTCCTCCTGTCGCCAAGCACATCCTCGTCGATCAGTTCGGCTATCTTCCGCAGTCCGACAAGATTGCCGTGATTCGCGAGCCCAGGACTGGCTATGACAACTCCGATTCGTTCACGCCCGGGGCGATGTACGCGCTCGTCGACGCGGCGTCGGGGTCACGCGTCTTTTCGGCGGCTCCCGCGGCATGGAACTCGGGTGCCGAAGATGCGTCTTCGGGCGACGTGGCCTGGTGGTTCGACTTCTCGCAGGTCACCGCCAGCGGCGATTATTACGTGCTCGACGTCGATCGGAGCGTGCGCTCGTTCGAATTCAGCATTTCCGACTTCGCTTACCGCGACGTCCTGAAGCAGGCGGTCCGCACGTTTTTCTATCAACGGGCCGGCCAGGCCAAGGACGTTCGGTATGCGGGCGCCGCGTGGGCGGATGGCGCGAGCCACGTAGGGCCTCTGCAAGATCACCATTGCCGCCTCTACAACCAGGCGAGCGACGCAGCGACCGAGAAAGACTTGTGGGGCGGCTGGTACGACGCCGGCGACTACAACAAGTACACGAATTGGACGGCGAGCTACGTCATTCGACTGCTGCATGCGTATGCGCAAACGCCGGCAGCGTTCACGGACGACTATGGCATTCCCGAGTCCGGCAACGGGATTCCCGACATCGTCGACGAAACCAAATGGGGGCTGGATTTTCTCACGAGGATGCAAAACAGCGAAGGATCGATTCTGTCGATCGTCGGGGAGAGCAGCGCCAGCCCCCCCTCGGCGGCGACGGGACCGAGCTTGTACGGCGGCCCGAGCACGTCGGCCACGCTCAGCGGCGCGGCGGCGTTCGCGTACGGATCGAAAGTGTATCGCTCTCTCGGCAGGCCGGAGATGACGAGCTACGCGGACGCCTTGCGTACCCAGGCCGGCAAGGCGTGGGCGTGGGCCGCCGCCAATCCCAATGTTCTCTTCAGAAACAACGACCCGGCTTCGGGAACGCAAGGTCTCGGAGCGGGTCAGCAAGAGACGGACGACTACGGGCGACTCGCGCTGAAGCTCGAGGCCGCCGTCTATCTTTTCGACGCCACGGGCGATACCGCCTATCGCACCTTCTTCGATGCCAACTATCGTCAGGCGCGGCTCATCGCCAACGGCGCTTTCGTCTATCCGTTCGAGGCCGAGCTGCAAGAGGCACTGCTCGACTACACCAAGACGGCCAGCGCAACGACGGCGACGGTGACCGAGATCCGGACGGCCTATCGAAGAGGCATGGACAGCGCCGACAACTTCCAAGCGTTCCGGAACAATCGCGATCCCTATCTCGCTCACCTCAAGGACTACACGTGGGGAAGCAACGCGACCAAGTCCAACCAAGGCAACATGTTCTTCGACATCGTCACGTATGGCCTCGACGCCGCGGTCAACCGCGAAGCAGAGCGGGCGGCCGAGCGCTACTTGCACTACCTTCACGGCGTGAACCCATTCGCGCTCGCGTACCTTTCGAACATGTACGAGCACGGCGCCGAGAACTCGGTGAACGAGTTTTATCACTCGTGGTTTGCCGACAAGAGCCCGCTCTGGGACCGCGTGGGGATGTCGAAGTTCGGCCCGCCCGCTGGGTTCGTGACGGGAGGTCCCAACCCAACCTACGACTGGGATGCGTGCTGCCCGAGCGGCTGCGGGAGCGCCGCGAACAATGCCGTCTGCACGTCGGAAGCACTCAGCCCACCCAAAGGTCAGCCACCACAGAAATCGTACAAGGATTTCAACACGAGCTGGCCCCTCGATTCGTGGTCGGTCACCGAAAATAGCAACGGATACCAAGTGGCCTATATCCTGCTCTTGTCCAAGTTCGTGAAATAGGAACGACGGTGCCCATGACATCCATGCGTGAGCTCTGGTTCCTCGCGCCGCACGACGTGGTCGTCCGAACGGGCGGCGTTTCCTCTCCACTGGAGACCGGAGAAGTGCGGGCGCGCGCCCTCGCCTCGGCGATCAGCCAAGGGACGGAGCTCCTGCTGTATCGCGGAGAAGGTCCGACACCCTTCGATCCCTCGCTCGACTCGCCGGGAACGCCGACCTATCCGCGGCGCTACGGGTATGCCTGGGTGGGCGAGGTCATCGAGAGCCGTGCGGAGGGGGCGCCACCCGGCAGTCGCGTCTTCGCACTCGCGACCCACGGCGACGAGCACGTGCTCGCGCGGAACGGATTGCGTTTCGTGCCCCCCTCCATTGCGCCCGAACGAGCCACGCTCGCCGCGAACCTCGAAACCGCGCTCACCGTGGTGTGGGACGCAGAGATCGCGCTCGGCGACGACGTGGTGATCTTGGGGGGCGGCATCGTCGGCCTCCTCTGCGGGTTTCTTGCCCGCGCGAGCGGCGCAGCGCGCATCCGTCTCGTCGAACCATCCGCTCGACGCCGCGAAGCCGCGCTCGCGCTCGGCATGGACGAAGCGCTCTCACCCGAGGAAGACCAGCCGAATGGCCGAGCCGACGTCGTCATCGAGGCGACGGGGACCCCGACCTGCCTCGATCAAGCGATTTTGCATGCTGGCCAGGATGCCACCGTCGTCGTCGCGTCGTTCTATGGCGAACGTAAGAGTGCCGTTGCGCTCGGCCAAGCGTTCCATCGCCGGCGCATTCAGCTCAAATCCAGCCAGGTCTCGCGTCTTCCGCCGAAAAAGACGGCGCGCTGGGATGCGGCCCGCCGTTTTGATCTGGTGCTCCGTTGGCTCGCCGACTCCCGTCTCGATGCGCTGCTCGACCGGCCGATCTCGTTCGATGAGGCGCCGCGCGCCTACGCGATGCTCGCCGCCAATCCCGGCTCGTCGCTGCAGGTCGTCTTTCATTATTGAACGGTCCTGCCGCCGGACTTGCCAATCGGCGGCTGCCGCGGCAGGGTCTTGCGGTCATGTTTACGCTGGGTGTTTCGGATCACGTCATGATTGCGCACAGCTTCGCCGACGAGTTCTTCGGCCCTGCCCAGCAGCTTCACGGGGCGACGTACGCCATCGAGGTCGAGGTCTGCACGACCGTTCTCGGCCCGCACCACGTCGTCATGGATATCGGCGCGCTGCGAGAGACGCTGCGCGCCGCCCTGGCGACGCTCGACTACAAGAATCTCGACGATCACCCGGCGTTTCCAGGTCGAACGTCGACCACCGAGCGGGTGGCCGAGCACATCGCCGAGCTCATGTCCGAGCGGCTTTCGCAATTGCCGGCCGATGCGGCGCCGCCACCGCCGGCGACGCTTCGCGTCCGCTTGCGTGAATCACCGGTGGCGTGGGCCATGGTGGAGCGACCGCTCGCTCTGCGCAGCCGAGGCTGAAAGGGTGGGTCCGGAGACATGCGGATGAACGGCACGGACGGCCTTCGGATCGCCTGGCTCGTTCAGGGCTCGCTCGAGCAGACGACCGGTGGCTACATTTATGACCGAACGATCGTCGAAGGATTGCGCGGTGCCGGAGACGCCGTCGAGGTGGTCGCGCTCGAACGGGCGAACATCTCCGACGATGCGCTCCGGAGCGCCGCATTCGATGCCGTGGTCGGAGACGAACTCTGTTTTGCCGAGCTCCTTCAGGTCTTTCGGGGAGTGCCCTCGCGGGTCCTGCGCGCCGTCGTCGTGCACCATCTCAGTGGATGGGAGCTCGCCGGCTCGATGGAAGGCAGGCGTCTGCTCGATCGCGAGAGGGCTCTGCTCGATCAGAGCCACCTCTGTTTCGCGACCAGTCGCGCGACCGGGTGCCGGCTTCGGGCCGAAGGTTTCGTGCGCGATGTGATCGTCGCGGAGCCGGGCGCCGATCGCCTGCCTCGCGTGCACCGTACGCGCACCGCCACGCCCGCGGTGCACTTGCTCTTCGTGGGGAACCTCATCCCCCGAAAACGGCTTCTCGATCTTCTGAACGTTGTGGAGACACTGCGCGCATTCGACATGGAGCTCGTCGTGGCGGGCGGTTCGGAGCGCGATCCGCGCTACGCCGAAGAGGTGCGTCTGGCCATCGGGAGATCTCCGTGGCTTTCGAAATGCGTGACGCTCGCCGGGACGATCGATGACCGAGCCTTGGCGACGGAGCTCGCCCATGCGGACGGGTTGGTGCTGCCATCGTCGCTCGAGGGGTACGGAATGGTTCTCGCCGAGTCGCTTTTTGCAGGCGTGCCGGTGATTTCGACGTCGGTGGGTGCCGCGCCCGACATCGTGCGCTCGGGCGAAAATGGCCTGCTCGTCGCACCGGACGACATGTCCGCGTTCGGAGCTGCGCTGCGCGCGTTCGTGGGAAGTCCGTCGCTGCGGGCCCATCTTCGTCGAAACGCCGCGAACGACGGCGAGCGACTGCCGAGCTGGAAGGACGCTGTGCGCACATTTCGCGCGACGCTCGCTCGATCTATCGTTCGAATGCGAGTGCACTCAGCATGAGCTCTCGTAGAT
>DASWDH010000499.1:0-5725 GCA_036395495.1 Polyangiaceae bacterium | reverse complement strand
AAAACTTGGCCTCGATATGCACGCCGGTGTACGGCGCGGCTAGATACGAGGTTGGGCAACGTGCGCCGGCTTCTCGAGCTGTACCAGGAAACAGATACGCCCGAGCTCCCGGCCGAACAGTTCCGCGCTCTCGCGAGCGATACCGTCGTCGACGCTCTCTTGAGAGTGGACGTCCTGGAGCGGATTGCTCCGGCCCGAAGGTACGGATGCGAATGGGCCGAGCTTGGTTGCTTTCGCCGCGTCATCGAAAACGACGGCAACCAAATGTTCCCGTGGGTCGCCGTGTGCGGCTTGCCGCGTCCGGCCTGTGCGGACAAGCACTTGAGAGACGATCAACTCGAAGAATACAGGCTCCACCCTGAGCGGTTCACTCTTGAGCTCCGGAACCTGATGCGATTGAGGGGTCCGTACCGGGTGCTCGATCCGATTTATTTGGACACGGTCTACCTGGGTGAACTCGACCATGGCAGCCGAGCGTGCGACGTGCTGCTGTCGCCCGCTCGATCGAAGCTGGCGCTGGCCATCGTGCTGGCGGAGCGCATGCTCGCGCTGAGACGTTCGATCGTTCTTGCTCCTATGCGGAGCGGTGTTCCGCTCGAGCTCGTGCAGCGATATCCGCCAGGAGGTCATGTCGCGCTTGGGTTTCTGTCCGATCTGGTCGCAGTTCGCGGCGACAGACTCGTCCTGCTCGAAGCGTTCGAGCAACTCGCCAGAACGCGAACGGAGCCACCGAGTGTATTCTGCCATGCATACACGCACGACGGCACGCGTGCCGCATCGCGGGTCGAGTACGACGAGATCGTCCAGTCGGAGCCGAGCTACGATCTCTTCGTGGACGCAACGGTGCCGCGCGCCCGCGGGGGCCGCTTTGCAGTGAGTCGCCGCCGTCCTGACGGAGTGGTCGAGAAGGCGGCGCTCTCACGCAAGGATGTTGACGCGTTGGTGGAGCTCGTTCGGAAGAGAGGCGTGCCGATGCGAGCGCACGACCTCGCCGCGCTGGCGGGGAGTACGCTCAAGAGCGCGACCCGCGTCCTCGAGCGCGCGCGCTCCGAGGTCGACATCTTGATGTCATCCCGGTACGACTGGCGCGCGTTTCCGACGATCCCCGGGACGGGGCCCAACGAACAGCGATACGTATTCGAGCCACGCCCGGGCTTACGTTACGCAGTCCTGGCCCTAAAGTAGAACGGTCGGCAGACCTTACGCCGCGCTTGTGCCGTCGTGATGATAGAAGCACTCACCAATCAAATCGGCGATCTGTTCGACAGAAAAGCCCCCATCCCGATGCAGGTGCCCTACGACTCGCCTGGCGAGGTCCACCTCGTTCCTCGGCGTGACCTCAACATCCGCCGGAACGTCCGAGGACGCCTCCAGTAGACGGCGGATGTACGCAATTTGCTCGTCGCGAGTGAATGGGCGTCGGCCATCTGCATCGCTCATGATGCCTCCATGGGCGCTTCCCCGGCCACGGGCGGGAAATCCGGCGAGCGAACGTAAGGATGCACCAGGCGCCGAGCAAGCAGTAGCCGCCCTTCGCGAGTTGCGGGCGATCAGATCTTGCCGACCTGCACGCGGCGCGCCACTGCGAGCATGGTACGCCCGGAGTCCGCATCGCCATTCCGTCGTCGCTCGAGCAATCTTGGTGCGATTTCAATGGATTACGCTTGGGCGCACTGGTCCGATCTTTGGAGGCTCCGCCGGGGCGGGGGTCCGCGTCCCCCCATCTCAACGACAAGTCGCGCCGAAACCGTTCGCTGAGATTTCGCTCCCTTTTCGTTGAGATTGTGGCGACCTCTGTCGGGCGCGGGGAACGCGAGCGACCGCAGCAGCGAAAGTTCGCCGGATCTCGCGCGGAGGTCACATGGCTCGATCGAACCGAAAGTTCGAAACGGATCATCGGCAGACGAAGGCGTCTGCGCAGCGGCCCGATCTCAAGATCGCTGGCTGGACCCTGCTGCGAGCTTTCGAGGCGTACTTGATCGAGCTACTCGCGGTGCACGGTAGGGAGAGCGCGTCAGAGTGGGTCGATCAGTATCACTCGCCGCTCGGAAAGCGAGGCCACCTGGAGGCCGTGCGCAGTGGCGAGTTGCCTGGGGTGAAGAAGGGCAAGAGGGTCTTCGTACGGCGAACCGACCTGAACGAATACCTCGAACGCGCGGCCGTCCGACGAGGAGAGGCTGGCACGGAGGGCGAAACGGAGCGATCGTTCGGTGCTCACGCGGTGGCCGCGCGGGCTCTCGAGGAGCTTGGACTAGAAAACGAGGTAACACGATGAACGATGGTACGGCCGATGGCGTTCGCTGGATCAGAGGCAAACCTTACTACCGGGCAAGGCTCTCGAGCGGGGAGCGGCCGGCTGTCTGTCTTCGGGTGAGACCGAACGACGCGACGGCGCTTGCCGAGCGAGCAAAGACGATCGCCGACGTGATCGACCGACTGCGCCAGGCGGGACGCATCGAATACGAAGAGCACTGGCTTCGCAAGATCGCCGGTGCATCGACCTCGGAGGAAATCGAGGGTTTTCTCATCGCCGTCAAGGCGATCTGTGCGGGAACGACGCGCAACAAGCCGCGGCTTACCGGCTCTCTCCCGCTCCAGGAATTCGGAGAGATGTGGACGGACGGCGAGCTCGCGCGGATGTTTCCGAAGCACGTGCGGTTGAAGAAGACGGCAGACGACGACAAGGGGTTCTTGAACAAGTACGCGTATCCTGTCGCAGGCAAAGTTCCCGTTTCGGCTTTTGTGTTGGAGCACGGCCAAGAGATCTTGCGCAGGGTACCGCCCGAGAGGTCGGACGCCACGGTCCGCCACGTCGCGCAGTGCCTCCACCGTCTGTTCGCCCTGGCCGTGTTTCCCGCGCGAATCATCGAGCGCACGCCGCTGCCGCCCGGTTTTCTTCCGAAGATCGTTCACCGCAGGGCCAAGAGCTACCTCTATCCCGAGGAAGACGCGGGGGTGCTGGCTTGCCGCAGAATCGCGCTTGTGATCCGACTGTTGTACGGATTTCTCGATCGCGAGGGGTGCCGCGTCGGCGAAGCCACGAGCCTCGATTTTCGCGACATTGATCTCAAACATGGGGAAATCCACCTCGACAGCAACAAAACGAACGATCCGAGATCGTGGGCGCTCGGTTCCGACGTCACGGAGGCGCTTCGGCGCTGGCGCGATCACTTTCATCCAAACCCGAAGCCGGACGCTCGTGTCTTCGTCTATCCCGAGACGAGCCGCGAAGCTGGCGAGGCGATCGACTCGGCTGCGCGGGCGGACGAGTTTCGGGAGAACCTACAAAAAGCCGGGCTGACGCGGCCCCAGCTCTTCATCAATGACGATGAACGTCGTCCCATCCGCGTCCACGACTTGCGCGCGACGTTCGTCACGATCGCGCTCGCCTCGGGCAAGACCGAAACCTGGGTTTCCGATCGAACGGGTCACCGCTCGAGCGATCAGATCCACACCTACCGGCGCCAGGCCCGCACGCACGCCGAGCTCAGGCTCGGAGCTCTCGCGCCTCTCTACGAGGCCATCCCCGAGCTCCGCGCTGCCGTTCCCGATCAACCCGTTCCCCTCCGCGATCCCCAGAGCCGGGGATCAAGTGGGGATCGCCCAAACAAAGGAGAAAATCAGGTGCGCTCAGAACCTATCGAAATGATTGCGGAGAGAGTGGGATTCGAACCCACGGTACCCGTAAGGGCACACCTGATTTCGAATCAGGCTCCTTCGGCCGCTCGGACATCTCTCCGCCGGGCAAGATGCCCAAGCACCCGGTGACTGTCAACGTCGAGCCTTACTCCGCGCGGTAGTTGGGAGCTTCTTCGGTGATCATGACGTCGTGCACGTGACTCTCGCGGAGACCCTGCGCCGTGATGCGCGCGAAGCGCGCTTTGGTGCGTAAATCGTGGATACTCCCCGACCCGGTGTAGCCCATTCCGGCGCGCAGCCCACCGATGAGCTGATAAATCGTGGAAGCGATGCTGCCCCGATACGGGACACGCCCCTCGATCCCCTCGGGTACCAGCTTCTCATCGGCGGCGCCCCCCTGCCCGTAGCGATCCCTCGAGCCCCGCTTCATGGCGCCGAGCGAACCCATCCCTCGATAAACCTTGTAACTTCGACCTTGGTAAAGGACGAGATCGCCCGGAGCCTCATCGGTGCCGGCGAACAGCGACCCGATCATGACGCTGGACGCACCCGCTGCGATCGCCTTGGTGACGTCACCCGAATATTTGACGCCGCCGTCGGCGATGAGGGGGACGTTGTGGCGGTCGGCCACCCGCGCGCACTCGGCGATCGCCGTAATCTGAGGAACTCCGACGCCCGCGACGACGCGCGTCGTACAGATGCTGCCCGGCCCGATGCCGACCTTGACCGCATCGACGCCGGCATCGATGAGCGCTTCGGTCGCTTCGCTCGTCGCGACGTTGCCGGCGACGAGCTCGATGTGAGGAAATTCTCGTTTGGTGGCGCGCACCGCTTCGAGGACCCCGCGCGAGTGCCCGTGGGCAGTGTCAATCACGAGGACGTCGGCGCCGGCCGCCACCAGCGCGGCTGCGCGGGCGTTTCGTTCGGACCCCGGGCCCACCGCCGCGCCGACGCGCAGTCGGCCCATCTCGTCTTTCATGGCGTTGGGGTTGCGCTCGGCCTGGAGCAAGTCTTTGATCGTGATGAGGCCGACGAGCTTGCCCGCCTCGACGACGAGCAGCTTCTCGATGCGGTGCTTGTGCAAAAGCTGGCGCGCTTCGTCTTTGGAGACGCCGGGGGAAACGGTGACGAGCTGCTTGGTCATGAGCGCGCTCACCGGCTGGTTCAAATTCTTCTCGAAGCGAATGTCGCGCGCGGTGAGAATGCCGACCGGATGGTCCCCTTCGACGACCGGCACGCCGCTGATGTCGTGCTCGCGCATGACCGCGAGAACCTCGCGCAGCGATTGACTCGGGCGGACGGTGACCGGTCCGACAATCATTCCGCTCTCGGCTCGCTTCACCTTCTCCACCTCGCGCGCCTGGTCAGCGATGGAAAGGTTCTTGTGGACGATGCCGATACCCCCCTCGCGGGCGATGGCGATCGCGGCGCGCGCCTCGGTGACCGAATCCATCGCCGCGCTGAGCAGCGGGATGTTCATGCTGAGTTTGCGCGTCAATTGCGTGCGGATGTCGACCTCGGCCGGCAAGACTTCGCTGTAGGCCGGCAAGAGGAGGACGTCATCGAACGTCAGGCACTCTCGCAGCTTGTCGTCGAGCATGGAGGCTTTTAGCAGGCAGCGACTTGGCGAGCAAGCGCACCACGCGCGCGCTAGGCTCCGCACGGCAGCGAAACGAGGCCGCGAGTCGAAGCGCACCGAGCTTGACAGGGCGCATGAGGGGGGATAAATCCCCCGGCCCCCGCATTTCCGGGCCCATCTGGGATCTCCTGAAAGCAAGCCCTGGAGCACGTCGAGGTCTAACGAGATGAATCCACAGACATTTTCGGCCAAGCCCGCAGACGCCCTCCCGGCGCGCGTCTGGTGGGTGGTCGATGCCGCAGGCAAGCCGCTCGGACGTCTGGCGAGCGAAATCGCGGCGGTGCTTCGCGGCAAGCACAAGCCGACGTTCACGCCTCACGTCGACACCGGAGACTTCGTCGTGGTCGTCAATGCCGACAAGGTGAAGCTCACCGGGCAGAAGCTCGACCAAAAACACTACTATCACCATAGCGGCAGCCCGGGCGGCATCCGAGCCGAAAGCTACCG
>DASWDH010000498.1:0-3490 GCA_036395495.1 Polyangiaceae bacterium | reverse complement strand
CGTGCAAAAGCGCGAGCAGCGAAGCCGCAACCCCCACCGTTGCCTTGGCGTCCCAACCCGACGGCGCGCGATGTCCGGGACGCGGCGCGTAATGAGCGCGGAAGAGCTCGTACGTTCCGTCGACCAGGTGAAGCCGCACGCCGGCGAATATAGCTCGTCAGTGCGGCCTTCCCAGCCCGGAGTTCATTCCGCGCGGTCGAGGTAGAGGTTGTGAAGCTGCCCGAACGCCACACTTCCCTGGGCCGCGCCGCCAGTGATGCGCATGTCGAAGCGGACTTCGGGATAGGGCGGGACCGTGCAGCCGTCGATCGAGCAGGTGCAGACTGGATACAGCGTGAGGCACAGAGCGAGCTTGCCGCAGTCAAGTGGGAGGTATGTGCCGTCGCGAGTGACCTCGCTGCACCCAGAAGGTGGGCTGAACGTTTCTTCCGACGGTTCCGGCAGACAATTGTAGAGCCCCGTCGACGTGACGTAGGAGGTCTGTAGCTCGCACCAGGATTTCCAGAGCTCTCTCGATGTCGCCCCAAACTGAAGGCGAAACTCGGTCGCCTTTCCCTCCAGAAGCGCCATCGGGAACCCTTCGAAGAGCGCGTCCTGGAGCGTGGGCGTTGGACCGCCTTGTTCGTAGCCCGGCGGATAGCCGACCTCGGGATCGGTGGGCGGCGGTGGCGGAGTGCCCTGGCCGAACGTCACCGTGCCGCAGACGTGCGACGCGTTGGCGGCTCGTATGACGACGCGCAGGGCATCGGACCCCGATGGCCAGACGAGATTCTCGATGTAGCCGTCCCACGTTCCCACGATCGGTAGCTGATCGCCTTGACATTGCTCGTCCGCCGGCCAGGTCGGCACGGGTTTGGGGGCGACGACAGTTGACGACGAGCCGCCGTCGGAGCCTGCGCCTTCAGGGGGCAAGTTCATACCCAAGTCCATTTTCTTAGCGGAACATGCGCAAAACAAAGCCCCAGCACCGCACAGGAGAAGCGTCTTCATGGTGCGTTCCTTCTTTCTCTCCAAGATTGCATCGGGTGGTCCGATTCCGTCACGGAATCGTGCTCAAGGTCTCGTCCACCGATGGGCCGAACAGGCTGCTTGGAAAGCGCTCGCGAAAGCCCTCTGCGCGCGTGCGCGCTTCGATGGCTCGTCCCGAGCTGGCGAGCACTTTGATCGCGAGGGCCTCTCGCTCCTCGGCGAGCACGCCGCCTGGAAAACGACGAGCGTGGCCATCGAGCACCTCGTCCGCCTCGTCGTAGTTCCCGCCGCCGAGCGCTCGGCGCGCGCGGTCGAGCAGCGCTCGCTCAGCGGCGAGGTCCTGCGCGGCGGGCTCGCGGTGGAGGACCACAGTTGATCGCGGGGCGCTCGCGACAGGCGGGGGTAGCTCCGGCTCTGCCGTGCTCGCAGGGCTCGAAGCAAGCGCGGATGTGGCAGGAGCTGCGATGACGCGCTCTCGGTAAACGACGCGTTCCGCACGGGGATGCTGGAGACTTGCATGGACGGCGGCGCCGGTCGCACCGCCCAACACGAAGGCGATCCCGGCCACCGCTGCCACGCGTGTCGTCGCGCGTTGTATCCCCGCGCCCCGCGGCCGAAGCACGTTTTCGGCGGGGGACAATCCGGCGATGGTGCGCTCCAGCCTCGCGAAAACCCGGGCCTTGGCGGGGCAGGGATGTTCGCCCGAAGGCGTGTAACGCAGCAGTTCGAGCAACTCACGATTGCTCAAGCTTCGCTCCTTTGCTCATTTCACACCTCGTCGAGCTCGGATTTTTTTGACGGCTCTGGCGAATTGCTCGCGGGCGAGCCGAAGTCGTGAATAGGCAGTGTTGAGCGGGATCCCCAGCCCTTCGGCGACTTGCGGCATGGCAACGGCCTCGATCTCGTGCAGGATGAAGACCGCGCGCCGATCCAGATCCAGCTCCGAAAGCGCCGAGGAGGCAAGCTCGAGGGCTTGGCGCGTCTCCAGATGATCGGCGGCCGAGGGTGCCGAATCGGGTAGGTCCGATGTGTCGCGGAGTGCTTCGACGCGGTGGCGGGCCAGGCGCCGGTACTCGGACGCCGTGCGATACGCGAAGCCGAACAGCCACGGGCGCAACGGCCGAACGGGGTCGTACTGCTCGAGCTGCAGATACACCCGGACGAAGACGTCGTGGGTCACGTCTTCGAGGTCGCGCTCGGAGACGCCCAAGCGCCGCAGCGCAAAACACACATAGTCGAACTCGTGCTCGAAAAGATCCCTGAAATCGATGGTTTCGGGCACCATTCGCAACGAGGCGATCGCCGCGCTCGCGGGATTCATCACCCCTGATTGACTTGGGGGGTGCCGATCCGTCACGGAAATTCCGCGAAGATGCCTGCGCCGGCCAAGACCCCGATCGGGGGCGCTCGCCATACGGGCACTCCGCCGACCGCGAGCTCGACCCGTGTCAAGCTCGTCAGCAGGTCGACCTGGGGGCGCAGCGAAACCTTGGAGACGAGCGGTACTACGAATCCGACCCTGGCACCAGCCGCCGCGTAGAGGGTGGTGTCGTGCTGCGAGAGGGTCAAATTCACCCCCTCGGCGCGCAGCGAGCCGAGCGAACCGACCGCGCACAGGAAAACGGCAGAAGCGTAAAAACAGGGGAGCACACTGGCCAGCCACAGCGAGGATTCGACGCTGCCGCCGCCTTCCACATCCGTCGATGCGGGAAACTCTCGACGTCCCTCAACGCCGAGGGCGATGTTTTCTCGGCGAACACCGAAGGAGAGAGCAATCCCTCCGGCCAAGGCGGGCGCCGAGCCGAACGAACCTGTCATAGCGACGCCCGAAAAAAACTCGAGCGACGGCGCTCTCGTTGCAATTGGCGTGGCGCGATCCGGGGAAGCTGGGACGGTCGGAGCAGGTTCGATGGGTGCTCGGCTCTCTTGCTTGGGTTGCGCGGGTGGTTCGGATGGTTCTCCGGACTTTGCCTGTGGCGGGTTAGGCACGCTCGAGGCGCTCGTTGGATCGATCGCAATGCTGATGGCGAGCGCCATCGTGTTGGCGAGCTCTTCGCACTGATCGGAAGCGGTCTTGAATTCGCGTCGGCCCTCGAGCAGGCCCTGCGCGTCGATCAACTGAACCGCGCCCTGCAACTCTTTTCCGTTACGGCGGATATGAGCGACGATCGTCCGCTCGGCGACCGGAAAGAACGGATCGTAACCGAGGCGCTGGGCCACCGCTTTGCGCATGGCGGGCTCGTTGGGGCATGACTCGGCGCCCTGCTCGCGCACGTACACGAGTCGACTCGAGGGAAAAGCACCCGCGACCGTGGCGATGGCTGTCACCGACGCTGCCATCGTGCAGCTCGCGGCGTGACCCATCACCATCGCCTTGATCTAATGGCTCGCAAGCTCGCCCGCAAATTCAAAGGTCGATTTGGCTGACGCGCAAGACGGCTTCTCCGAGAAACCGGCTTGCCACGTCGGAGAAGCCTTTGGGCAGGTCGGTCACCAAGAGATCGAGTTGCGCCGGTTCGAT
>DASWDH010000497.1:0-6731 GCA_036395495.1 Polyangiaceae bacterium | reverse complement strand
GCGCGAACCGAGAAGGTGCGTCAGTTCTATGCGGCCAAACCGTTTCCCGGTTACCCTCCGCGCGACAGCTGGGCAAGCCTCCGCGCTCGCGCGGAGCAGAGCGAGTTCGCTCGGCTACTCGATCGCGCGGTTCCCGGCGATGCGACGATCGTCGAGGTGGGATGCGGCACCGGACAGATGAGCCTTTTTCTGGCCACCGCCGATCGTGTCGTGATCGGGGCGGACATCACCGCAGCGTCGCTGGCGCTCGCGGCGCGTGCCGGTCGGCGCTACGAAATCGAGCGCGCTCTCTTCGTCGAGACGGATCTCCGGCGTCCCGGGCTGCGAGAAGGCGCGTTCGACGTCGTCTACTGCTCGGGCGTTCTGCATCACACGCCCGATCCACGCGCGTCGTTCGCGGCTGTGGCGAAACTCGCTAAAGCTGGCGGAATCGTCGTACTCGGGCTCTACAACGCGTGGGCCCGACTTCCCCACCGGCTCCGGCGCGCGGCGGCACGCCTCACCGGTTATCGTTACGTATTCCTCGATCCGGTGCTGCGCGATCGAGCCGCCGAACCCGAACGCCGCGAGGCGTGGCTGCGCGATCAGTACGTACATCCCGAAGAGCACTGCCACACGATCGGCGAAGTGCAGCGTTGGTTCCGCGAGAACGGAGTCGATTTCTTGCGAACGTACCCCAATGCGCTCATCGCGGCCGAGGCGCTGGAGGGGGACGCTCTTTTTCGCGCTGCCGAAGACAATTGGTGGCTCGAAAACTGGCTTTCGCAGCTGGGCTGGGCCAAGACCCTGGCGCATGAGGGGGGTCTGTTCGTTACCATTGGACGCCGGCTTTCCCCATCGGTATCAAGCTTCGGCGGGGACCCTACCCCATTGCCGGACTGACGCGGTCGGGCGGGCACTTATGTTTTCCTCATGTCGTTTTCCGTTCTCGTCGTGGAGGACCATCTCGAACTGCGCCAAGCGATCGAGGAGCTCTTGGTCGGAGCCGGTTACCTCGTCTGGTGCGCATGCGATTCCGACGAGGCCCTGAAGGTGCTTTCCGCCATGCCTCGCCCCTGCCTGGTGCTCTGGGATCCGTTGACACATCGAGTGAGCCTCTCCCTCGTTGCTCAGGCGGCCGTGCGTGGCGTCCACGTCGCCACCATTCCGATTGGCATCACGCGCTTGGGGCACGACGAGGGCTCGCCCCGGGTCATCAAAAGATTGACCAGCGAGGACGCCCTCATGAGCATCGTCAAGGAGCACTGCGGCGAGGCTTCCTGAGCGGGCGCGCCTCGGGTAGTTCACAGTCCTTCTACCCACTCGGGCCCTTGCCCACCTGACCGGTTCGCTTTAAGGCTTTGAAATCGCAGGCCCGCGGTTCGCCCGAACCATGGAACAATTCATCTCTGCTTCAAAAGCCGCCGTGGATGGTTACACATGATCCCCTCTCAGTGCTTCGCGGTGCTGGTCGTCGAAGATGACGAGGACATTCGCGATGCCGTGGCGAGCGCGCTGGAATCCGAGGGGTTTCTGGTGTTTCGTGCCGAAAACGGGGCCCGCGCCCTGGAAGTGCTGCACCAAATGCCGCACCCTTCGCTCATCCTCGCCGATCTCATGATGCCGGTCATGAACGGCTGGGAGCTCATCCGTGCCCTGTCCAGTGACGACCGGTTCGCAACGCTCCCGGTCGTCGTGGTCTCGGCGTTCGACGAGCGAAGCCCCGAGGGAGTTCGTCACGTCAAAAAACCGATCGAGTTGGACGACCTCATCAGAATCGTGAGCGAGCACTGTGTGCGCCGCAGTTGACGAAACCCGACTTCGGTACCACGGGTCTGCTCTGTACGGATGTGGGCAATGCTCGCGAGCGGAGTTGTGGTGATGAAACCTCTTCCATTGATCGTGCTTGCAGGTAGACTAGCCCGCGCATGACGAAGGCCTCGTGTCCCGCCTCGGTCCTTGTTGTCGAAGACGACCAGGATATCCGCGAAGCGATTGGCGAGATTCTGGAGAACGAAGGCTACGAGACCGCTCTCGCAGAAAACGGACAGCACGCTCTGCAGCTCTTGGGCGACCTGCCGCGCCCGTGTCTGCTTCTGGTGGATCTGATCATGCCGCGCATGGATGGGTGGCAACTCATGGGCGCGCTCTCGCGTGACGATCGACTGGCGACGATCCCGGTGGTCGTCCTTTCCTCCTTTCCCAAAGTCGACCCCGTTCCGCCCTTTCGTCTCGTAAAAAAGCCGGTCGACTTCGAAATTCTGCTGCAAATCGTGCGCGACCACTGCTGCGGCGACCGCGGGCCGAGCCGCCTCGCGGGCGATCGCGATCCGGCTCCTTCGGGCGGATGAACGGCGGAGAGCTCGGCTCACACACGATCGAAGTTGCGTTCGTAGCCGGTACCCTCGAGCTTCGAGGTCCCATCGACGCAGGGGACCTCGAGTTTTCGGCGATCTTGGGCGAAGCCTGCCTTTGGGATCGCCGCACCGGTTGCTTTCGCGCGCCAGCGTCAGCCTATGCGGACATCATACGCGCCCTCGTCGCGGCCAATATCCCCTACGAAGATCGTGCGCGTCGCTATCGGGAGCTCCCCGGAGGGGCGCGCATTCATCGCGAACCGCGTCCGTACCAGGCCGAGGCAATCGAGGCGTGGCGAAGGGCGCGAGGCCGGGGCGTCGTGGTGCTGCCCACCGGTGCCGGCAAGAGCCATGTTGCGGTGCTGGCCATCGACGACAAGAGAAGGAGCGCGCTCGTCGTCGCTCCCACGCTCGATCTGGTGCGGCAGTGGTACGACTTGCTCACGCTTTCGTTCGGCGGTCCGGTGGGCCTCGTGGGAGGAGGGGATCACGCCGTCGAGACGCTCACAGTCACCACCTACGATTCGGCTTTTCTCCACATGGATCATTTGGGGGCGCGGTTCGGCTTGGTGGTGTTCGACGAGTGCCATCATTTGCCGAGCGGCTCGTTCGCACTGGCGGCGCGAGCCTGCCTCGCTCCCTATCGCCTCGGGCTCACCGCGACTCCCGAGCGGAGCGATGGACGCGACGCCGAACTCGGCGCGCTCATCGGACCGATCGTTTACCGCAAAGACATCGTCGAGCTCTCGGGAGATTACCTGGCCGAATACGAGGTCGAGCGCGTTTCGGTTCGGCTCACCGACGAAGAGAGACGACTCTACGAGTCGGAGCGAGCCATTTACCGCAATTTCATTACCGGCCACGGCATCCGCATGAGCAGCCAGGCCGGATGGGGCGAATTCATATTGCTGTCGTCGCGCAGCGCGGAAGGCCGGCGAGCCATGACCGCTTATCGCACCCAGCGAAGGCTGGCCTTTGCCGCCTCGGCCAAGCTCGAATATCTCGAGCACCTGCTCTTTCTGCACCGGAGCGACCGCGCCATTCTCTTCACCCAGGACAACGCGACGGCCTACGAGATCTCGCGGCGTTTCCTCGTCCCCGCCATCACGCACCAGACCAAAGTCAAGGAGCGCAGCCATATTCTGGCCGGTCTCGCCGCCGGAGACTACGCGGCGGTCGTGACGTCACGCGTTCTCAACGAGGGCGTCGACGTGCCGGACGCGAACGTGGCGGTCGTGCTGTCGGGGAGTGGCTCGGTGCGCGAGCACGTCCAGCGGCTCGGCCGTATCCTGCGCAAAAAAGCCGGCAAGCGGGCGGTCTTGTACGAGGTGGTGACCGAGCGAACGAGCGAAACGTTCACCAGCGAAAGAAGGCGCGAGCACAGTGCTTACCGCTGATCTGGTGAGCGCCCGCCGCCGCGGGACGGAGCTCTTCGTGAACGAGCTCGGAAGCGACCGCCGAGCCGGGGCGGTGGATCTCGCGGAACAACTCATTCATCTCTTTCGAAAGAGCACCGGCCTGACACGCGACGAAGTAGAAGCCGCGCTTTGTGCGATCGAAGTCGACACACGCCAGCAGCGTCTCAAAGAGGGCTTCGTCAAACTGCTCGAGGATCGAGCCACTTGGGAATCGACGAGAGATCTCGATCCGGAGGCTCTGCGGCGCGATGTCTTCTCGCGAGCCGCGCAAAAACGAAAATGCCTCGTCAGCGGCGAACACTTCGACCGAGGCGCGGTCATCGTCGAAGTCGCCCGCGAGCGTGGGGTCGAGCCCTCGATGCTGGAGAGCGCAATCTACGCGGACCTTCGCGGAGCCAGCATCCTCCGCAGCGTCGAGCCGTTGTCGGCTTCGGTGCTCGTGGATATCTACGAGAGGAGTCAGGCGCAGGCGATCCTTCTTCGAGCCGAGCGCATCCGGGTCGGCGTGAGGTGCACCACCGCTGCCGCCGCCCGAGCGCTGTTTCGCCGTCTCAAGTTCTTGGGCCTCCTGCACACCATCCACTCCAAACCCGACGGATACGACATCTGCATCGACGGGCCGCTGAGTCTATTCGAATCGGTCACCAAGTACGGCCAGAAGATGGCGCTCGTTCTACCGGTGCTCGAAGAATGTGAAGCCTGGACCCTCGAAGCCGACATTCGTTGGGGCAAGCAGCGAACGCCGCTGCTCTTCCGCTCCGCGGGCGGCAGCGGCGCAGCCGTTCTGGACGAGCCGCCCTTATCCGACGCGATCGCCACCCTCGTCCGCGCTTTCGCCGCTCTTGGAACCCGCTGGCAGGTGTCGCCGAGCAAGGTCGTGCTCGACCTCCCGGGCACCGGACTCTGCGTGCCCGATCTCGTCTTTTCGTCGGGCAACGATCGGATCTACTTCGAAGCCTTGGGGTTCTGGAGCCGCGAAGCCGTTTTTCGTCGGGTCACGCTGGTCGAGCGCGGCCTCTCGGAGAAGATCCTCTTCGCGGTGAGCTCCCGGCTACGGGTGAGCGAGGAAGTGCTCGGCGACGAGGCGTCCGGAGCGCTCTACGTGTACAAGGGTGCCATGAGCGCTCGCGCGGTCGCCGACCACCTCGACCGCTTGTCGGCGCCACGGGCTTGACGAAAGGCGCGCAGGCGGTCCCGCGCAGTTTTATTTGCAAGCTGCGCGTTGGCGCGTAAGTCTTAGAAAGGATGACGACTCGCAAAAGAAAAGATGCGCCGCGCGACGTCGCCTTGCTCTATGCACCGACGGACGACGGTGAGGGGGCCCGGATTCTGCGATCGCGTGATGGGTCGCTCGAGGCTGGCGAAGTGCGACCGATGAAAGAGGGGCAACCGATCCATCGAGGCGAGCTCGTCCGGTTGGTTCCTCGCACCGACGCGCCCTGCGTCTGCGACGTCGAAGTGGTTTACGCGAAGTCTCCCGCCGATTCGGCGGCCCCCGATCGACCTGCATCCGAGCAGCTCGGACGGCCCGCCCAAGTGGCTACCGACGATTACCGGTTGAACTGGGATCGAATCTTCGGCGGTAGCGCTTCCAGTCGTTCGAAACGCGACTCGTCGTTGAACTGAAGAGCGGGCGCTAAGGCCCCTCATTGAGACCGAAGAAGTCGCGTATCGACTCCAGAATGCGACCTCGTTCGGTGACCATCTTGCGCTTCTTCGCATCGGCATCGAGGTTCTCGCGAACGGCCACGAGCTCCACCCGCCGCTGTGCGAGGATCGTCGACATCTCTTGCGCGATCTCGGGCCGGCGAGCCAAGAGGTCTTTGAAGTCGTCCTTGTCGACACGCAAGCACTCGATGTCGGTTTTGGCGATGACCGTTGCTTCCCGCGGTTCGCCGGTCATGAGCGCCATCTCTCCGAAAAAGCTCGGAGCTTTGAGCTCCGCCACCTTGCGGTCCCGACCCTCGGAAGCCACGCGAACCTCGGCTTCGCCTTTGGTGAGAATGTAGAGCCAGTGGGCGGTGGCTCCTTGCCGGGTTACGACTTCGCCGGCGCTGAAAGGCGCGGCTCGCACGCTTTCCGCGAGGTGGCTCTTTTCTTCCTGGGACAGTCGCGAGAACAGCACCACGGTGTCCAGCGCCTCCAGACGAAACGCCCGCTCGCGGCTTCGCTTTCGTTCGGCGTGGTCGGGGTCGTCTTGGGAAACGAAGAGGGTTGCCGCCGGTAGCGCGAGCGGAATCTGCGCCCGGCGGAGCGCCGCGTAGATTCGTTCGCGAACGAGGGAGCTGGTCGGATCGTCGTTGGCAAGATCGCTCAACCAGTAGCGCACGGCGTAATAGGCGAAGCTGTCCTTGTGCTCCTTGGCGAAGTCCATGCAGATGCAATGGGCGTTCGGTTCGGCCATCACGTTGGGGATCGGCGCCGATTGCAGCGCTTCGTTCACCAGTTTGACGATCTGCCCGGGAGCGAAGCGAAAATCGACGCTGAAGTAGACCCACATTCGGTGCCCGCTCGTTTCGCCGCCACGCTTGCCGAGGATCTTGATCGTTTGCGCCAGCAGCTGCGAATTCGGCACGATGAGCGTGTCCCAATCGCGCGTTTCGATGAGCGTGTGGCGCCATCGGATCTGCTTCACCTGCCCCTGCATCTTGCTTTCGAGCTCGATCCAGTCTCCTTCGTGGATCGAGTCATCGACTTGCAGCGCCAAACCTCCGACGATGTTACCGAGCGTCGCCTGAAGCGAAAGGCCGATCACGGCGGTGACCACGGCCGATGTCGCCACGATGCTGGTCAGGTTCACGCCCGAGCGGTGCATGAGCCAGGCCGCCGCCACGAGGTACGCGGCGCCGACCGACAGGTCGTGGACGATGTCCGGATAATCCCATCGCGCGAGGTGCAGCAGCAGGTCGAAAAGCGCGAGCGCTGCGAGGTTGATGATGAGCAAGGTCTCGAGCACCTGGGCGCCCAACTCGAATCC